>JAYNFX010000020.1:5129-27928 GCA_038106885.1 Flavobacteriaceae bacterium
GAATTTAGCTCATATATTGATATATCTAAACCCTTTGGAAAACAATTAGTTTTTATTGGTCTTTCATTAATATTAATATTTTTCATTCTTGCTATTGAAGCAAAGTTTTATGAACGTTTTGCAAGTATTATATACCTTTTATCAATTATTTCCTTACTAGGATTATTTATATTTGGTAAAAAGGTAAATGGGGCTTTATCATGGTATGAAGTTGGCGGATTTACTTTTCAACCAAGTGAATTTGCCAAATTTGCAACCACGCTTGGATTAGCAAAATATATAAGTGACCTTCAAACCAATATCAAGGAAATAGGTGATCAATTTCGAGCAAGTATTATTATTTTGGTTCCATCAATATTAATCTTGATGCAAAATGATGCTGGTAGTACTATTGTTTTTATGTCATTAATTTTTGTATTTTACAGAGAAGGAATACCTCAAAAATATCTATTAATCGCATTTACTTTATTAATTATTTCAATTGTAACTCTAAAATTTTCTGCTTTATCAACATGTTTTGCTGTTAGTATTTTGGTAATAATCTATCAATTTTTTGTCAAAAAAAAGAAAAAAAGAAAATTTGGAATAACAACTGCAGTTATAATAGTTACTTGCTGTATTAGCTTTGCTACTGAATGGAGTTATAATAATGTTCTTCAAAAACATCATCAAGATAGAATTGGTTTGTGGCTAAGACTAGAAAACGATCCGATCAAATTGAAAGCAATGAAGCGGAGCATTTCTTATAATTTAAATGAATCTGAAAAAGCAATAAGTGCTGGGGGTGTTTTTGGCAAAGGCTTTAACGAAGGTACTCGTACTAAAGGTAAATTTGTTCCTGAACAACATACAGACTACATTTTTAGTACGGTTGCTGAAGAATGGGGGTTTTTGGGGAGTAGTATTGTTGTGATATTATTTATGTTTTTGATAATTAGGATAATAATACTAGCAGAGCAAAATAAATCACAGTTCAATAGAACTTATGGATATGGTGTTGCATCAATCATATTCATTCATTTCTTGATAAATATAGGAATGGTCATGGGGCTAATTCCGACAATAGGCATACCATTACCATTCTTTAGCTATGGAGGTTCTGGGCTGATTGGCTTTACTATTTTAATTTTTATATTTTTAAAACTTAATGCTAGTAGACTGAATACTTGGTAAGATTAATTCTTTTTTATGTCAAGTTTTTCTGCAAAATAATCACAAAAATCTTTCATTGTTGCACTCATTTTCTCATCTTGAGTTGAACGCAAAAAAGTGTCTGACATTGTAATTAATGTTTGATGAAAAAACATTTTCATTTCATCAACTGGCATGTCTTTAGTCCAAAGATCAACTCTTAATGATTCTCTGTTTTTAGAATCCCATACGGATAAAAAAATTGCTTTAGTTTCTTCATTTTCAATACCTCCATCCTCAGCAGACCATTTTAATTTCTCAGGAATTTTATTTTCGTCAAGTTGTACTAACAATTCAATTTTAGAATTATATTTTTTAGCCATTATTTTTTTGGTTTAAATTTTGCGTTTTTAAAAATATATTGTGAATCTGATTGCAACATATTCACCAATTTAATATCATTATTCTTCATGAATGACTTAACTATCTTCCATCCAATGTATATCCCCAGTGAAGATGGTGACTCACTATCAAGTTCCAGATTAAAACGAGAAAAAGGACCTCTAGCAATAAACCGATCATACAATTTTGAGTTGTTATCATAAAGTATTTCGTTTTCGATAAAATACTGCCATATATAAAACTCATTATCCTCTGCCCAATTGAGTTCATCAGCAGTATAACCTATTTTAGAATACTCCTCTGACTTAGGCAACCAAAGATCTTTTAAATACATTTTTTTTCCTTGATAAATTAACTCGTCAAGAAATATCTCTCTAACAGGCTGGTTAATCATTTTAGATGCATATTTATCAGCCAGATCAACCACAATTTGATTTTTGTTTAAGTTTTTTCTTATGTGTTTATAAAAACTTGTATAAAAAACATGCTCAGACCCAAGGTAATTATCTATTCCAATTAAAACTATGGTATCTGTGACTATGACTTTATTCCTATAATCAACATCTGAAAAAACAGTTATTAAGCGTGGTTTTTTTAAAGACGGATTGTAATATTTAATGTGTTTATAAAGAGATGACAAATCATCTTCAATTGAACTAAAATCTAAAAAAACACTATCAACAGAAGATTTTATTAATTTTTGTATTGAATCATCTTTCCTTTGAAGTAAAATTGAATCTGGAATATTATTTGGAAATAAAAAAGGAAAATCATCTTTGTAACTATAAAATTCACCTTCATTTGATTCCATAAATAATTTATCAAAACGCTCAACATTAACATTAAAATTAAGCCTATTAATTTCTTTTTCTAATTCAGAGTTTTGGTTACATGAACTAACCCCAAAAAAAGCTAACATAACTAAACTGTATGAATATCTTACAGATAAAATCATTATTTACATTTAAAAGTATAGTAATTGCCCACAAAAATAATCATAACCAGCGAATATGAGTGATATATAATTAAGATTTAGCGTCTTAACGTAAAATGACCCGTCCTTGATAAAACTGTATTATCAGATCTAACCAATTCAATACGATACCAATAGTCATTAGTAGGAAGCTTAATGCCATTGTAAGTTCCATCCCAAAAATTCTGATTTAAGCTCATATTTTTTAATAATTTACCAAATCGATTAAATATTGAGATGCTTGAAAAAATATAATCTCCAGAAACTACTCCCTTAATTTCCCAAACATCATTATAACCGTCATTATTTGGTGTGAAGAAATTCGGTATATATATCACTGGAATAACAATTGAAATTTCCTCACATTGCAATTCATCTCTAACATATAAATTATAAAACCCTCCTGTGAGCTGATCAAAATATCCTTGATCTTGATAAGGGCCTAAAATATTTCCATTTTCATCAATTAATTGAAATTCATAGTTTGAACTACCAAGTGATGTTTCATTAATAAAAATTGAATTATTTGAAGTTGCCTCAACAATTGTAATATCATCCATTGATATAGTTGGGCCATCTGATTCAAAAACTTCAAAGAATTGAGAAAAAGAACAACTTCCGTTTAAATTAGAAACAGTTACTTGATATAAACCTAATTGATTAACCCAAAGTTCTGGTTGTGAAGTCTCGACTATGGAACTATCTGGAAGATCCCAAACGTATTGATAATTAGTTGTTGAGCTTTGTAAATCCAATTGAATCAATTCAGAATCTCCTCCACAAATTACCACATCTTCAACTGAAAAATCAGTATTTGAATTGACAATAAATTGAACTTGAGTTTCATCATTATCACAGAACCCGTTAAACACAGTAGCTGTAATTGTTTGCGAGGTGGTATAAAATATTTCTGGAAATGGACTAGTTATTAAAACCCCATTTGCGTCCTGCAAAGGATTACCAAATGCGTCTGTGTATTCTACAGAAACATTAGTTTGACCAGCTAATATTGAAGTTTCTAAACTTGAGGTGTCAAATGTAAATAACCCATCATTATTATTGTCACAAACTTCATAGCTTGAAACTGTATTTGCAGTTGGTATATTTATAAATTGAATATTGAATTCACCAATATCATAACAATAACTACTATTATTTGTTATTTTATAAAAAATAGTTTGAAGACCTGTTATGCTAGAAATATTTGAAATTGTTGAGATACCACTTTCAGCATCAGAATTACTTAAAAAATATTCAACTGAAAAAAAATCCGGCAATTGTTCACCTAAGATTTCATCTGTAAACTCAATATCTAAATCAATATTTGATACTTCTCCAGCCTCAATACAAAAGTATGTGTTAATTGGGGTATTTAAAACAGGTAGAGGTTCGATAATTAAATCTATTAACGATCCCATTCCAATACAAGAATTGTCAATATCAGAATCAATTCTTACCCAAATGGCTTGATCTTCACCAGTATCATTTTCATAACTATTAATATTTTGTATTGAGTTAATTTCTGATAACGCATCTGTTTCAGATTCGTAATAAGATACTGATAATGATTGGTCAGAAGGAAATAATTCTAAAATCATTGTCTCAGAGTCGCTAAAATCAAAAACTGTAATTCCAGTTGAATCATCGTAACATTTTTTGTAAGGATTTATAGAAAAGTCATCTGGAATCTGAGTTGTAGACACAAATAGCTCAAGTTCAGAAACCATAAAACATCCGCTTTGAGTTTCAACACGAACAAAAATAATATTAGGATTAATTGGTGTATCAGAATTTATGTTTTGATAACTTACTGGGTCGACAATAAAATTAGAATCACCATTCTCGGCGTCAATTAAATTATGATAATAGAAAAATGATTCGTCTAAATGATTTGAGGAAATAAGTGAATTTGCCTCATTCAAATTAAAAGTTGTAATTCCATCAGTGTCTTGATCACATTGAAAAAGACTTACATAAGATTGAACAACTGGTAAAGGATTAACTACAAGTTGAATTGGAGTTGAAAAAATTGATTGACAAATCAAGTCATCTCGTGTCATTTTAGCTCTAAAAAATGTATTTGAAAGTTCAGTTTGAGCACTTGCTATAATTAGTGTACTTGTAAAAATTCCTTGAAAACCTGGTGTAGATTCCAGGATATCATTCCATGATATTCCACCATCAGAGCTAAATTCCCATGATATCATATCAAACTCGTCAGAATTTGGCTCAAAATTAATTTCTAAATCAATGCTATCACTCTCACAGACATATTCAGGTGAAACTGAGATTATTGGAACAATTTCTACATAATCTTGATAGTCATATAAACCATCTGAATTAGTATCAATAGCTTGATTATATCCGTTTCCTCCAATAACTAATCCATTTAAATCAATTCCAGTACCATTTAAAATACCCTGAAAGCCTTCAAAACCAGCTTCATCTACATCAAAACAACCATCTGCATCCGAATCGAGTTGAATGAAATCTGGAATACCATTTAAATCAGAATCAATTGGAACTATAGCCTCTGAAACATCTGAAGCACCATTATTATTTAAATCCACAAATCCTAAGTCTATTTGGCCATTATTGTCTAAATCTAAAGTATTGAACCCTATTCCTGCTTCGAATAAATCATACAATCCGTCATTATCACTATCTAAATCTAAAAAGTCAAAAACCAAATCTAAATCAGAATCAATTGGATTAATAGCATTGTCATGATACCCATCAAGATTAGTATCATTTAAAATTAAATCATCAACTCTACCATCTTGGTCTATATCAAGAGATCCATTAGAACTTTCAATAATATCATATACTCCATCATTATCACTATCTAAATCAAAAACATCAGTGATAGAATCTAAATCCGAGTCAATAAATTTACAAGCTTGAGTCAATTGAAAAGAAACATCATTGATATTGGAATCTGAATTATTTATGTAATTAATTTTAAATTGTGTTGCATTATGACTTTGAATTGAAAATGTTCCTTCTCCATTAAGTATAGCAGCTGAATTTAGTTTAAATCGTATTTCAAATGCAGTAAATTCATTTATATTATTATCATAAACGCCGTCGTAATTTACATCTATTAACAATTGATTATCAGGATCATGAATTGTAATTGTTTGATCAAAAGGAACGCTAAAAACATACTCCTCAGTGTCATCCATTTGTCCAATTATTTGAGATGATGGAGCTTGCTCAAGTTTAAATTGTGTTGCAGAATCAAAAACTAGTTGAAATGCTGCTGAACTTGAGATTGTACCAACAGTTGGTGATGCTTTTAAAACCATTGTTTGATCAGAAAAACCAACAAAAGGTTCTGCAACTGTATTAGATTCACTGAAAAATACTTCTGAAGTGAAATTAGGCCCATTAGAATTAGAAAGATCATAAGAAAGATTACAGTTGGATTCTTGCACATTTAAAATACCATCATTATCAAGATCAAGATCAAGATTATTATTTATACCATCACCATCATAATCTCCAACACAACCACTAACTGGAACATTATCAGAAATTACAGTTGAGCAATCAAAAATAATACCTTCTAACTGATAATAACCTGGAGTTGTTGGGATATAGGAATCAAAGGTAGCGCCCTGAATAGGATCTCCATTAAAAATCCATTGATATCCATCAAATGTTTCTTCACTCGAAAGACTTAATTCTATGTATGGAATACATAACTCTTCAGTGTCAATAGATAATCCGTCTGCTGTTATTTCAGGTTTAAATATAAATCCAGAATAAAAACCCCCTAAAGCAGCTGCGCCATTTGCTCCGTAATAAGATACATATATTTGACCATCTGATGAAACGCTGATATCTCCTGTTAGTCCACTAATTAAATATGTTTCATAATTAAAATTTCCTAACACACTTTGTGGTAATGCCGTTGTTGGAACTCCATTTATTTGAATACTAGCACCAGTTTCTGCAACGATTGTAATGCCTCCAATAAATGTGACATCACCAGAACCTGAAGATTGAATTAATGGAATATTATCAATTCTTCGAGGAGCCTTACAATTTAAAGGCGGAACAAAGAACATTTCTTGGTTGGCTTCGTTGTTGGTTCCACCAATTCCTTGATACGCGAAAGTAGTTTTTGATGTCCACACATAAAGATTCCCACCTGGATTTGATCCAGAAATGGATTGTGTACTAAAGTTATCTCCCTCGATACTTATATATTCTCCAGAGTTTAAAATAGCTAATAAACTTCCTGTTGTTGAATCTCCATTAATCCATACTTCTGTATTATCATAATGAGCGATGATTAAAGGCCTTTCAATATCATCATACCCGTTGGCTCTAACAAAAATATATTCGCTAAAATCTTGACCTTCAATGGAAATTGTCTGTAGTGGTGCAATTTGATCAATTCCTGCATCACGTCCACCACCATTTGAGTTACTCCCGTTTAAAGACCCACAATTCACAACAATAGGCTTATTTGAAGTTACAAGAGCACCAATTAAACCATCTCTATTTGATTGAGTAATAGCAGGGTTTAGTGCAAGAACGTAAGACTCACCTGCATCGAGATTTGCCGAAAGCGGTGTGTTATTTTCCACAATTACATCGTCTGGAATATCTGAAAAATTTATCTCAGTATTATTCTCAGTTGCCATGACTGAAACAAAATTAACATAATCTTGATTTGAAGATGTGAAATTTTTTAAATTGGTGAATGTTCCAACCCTAAAAACCTTGCCAAGCCCAGAAAGACCTTTTGATACTAAAGAACCTGCTTGATTCTGATTCCCTGCTGTCAGCCTAACAGAAGCATAGACTGGTTTTTCAGATTGAATTACATAACCTTTATCTGATGCTTGAACCAATGTGTTTGACAATGGTAAAACAAAAGATGTGTCATTACCATTACCAATGAATATTTCTAAAGGACTTGTGTTAGATACACTAAAGTTTGAAACTCCAACACCTAACTGATTTATTTCAACATTTATAGTTGATATACTTGGTGTTGAAATATGAAGATATTGATTCTGAGGTAGAGCGTTAATATTAGATGCAGCTGTGATCGGTGGTATATAATGCGTTCTACTAAGTTGTGCTGAAACCTGAAGACAAAAACTAATAAAAATTAAAACAAAAAAATTTATTTTCATGTCTAATTAAAGCTCAAAAGCTATTTTTCTTAATTAATATTGAGTTATTTATTTAAATATAAGTCTATTTTTTTAGAACAAAAATGTTAATTGTATTTTAAAATTTAATGTTTAGTTATTTAATGGTTTTAAAGAATAAAAGAATAGCTTATTTTTGTATAATGAATTCTAAATCTGTTGTTGGACATATAACTAACTGGCTGAAAACATATATTGCTGAATCCAAAACAAAAGGTTTTGTTGTTGGAATTTCTGGAGGCATTGATTCAGCAGTCACATCTACTCTATGTGCTAAAACAGGAATTAATGTATTATGTCTTGAGATGCCAATACATCAAGCACCAGCACACGTAAGTAGAGCTCAAGAACATATAGAATTTTTGAAAAAAAAATACAAAAACGTATCATCATATAAAGTTAATTTAACACCTGTTTTTGAAGCTCTCAGAAATGAAATTTCTAGTGATGGGTCACAAAATAAAATCGAAATGTCACTTGCTAATACAAGAGCAAGACTTAGAATGACAACACTTTATTATCACGCAGGCTTAAATAATTATATTGTTGCTGGGACAGGAAATAAAGTTGAAGATTTTGGAGTCGGATTTTACACAAAATACGGAGATGGAGGTGTTGACTTGAGCCCAATTGCAGATCTTTTAAAATCTGAGGTTTACGAGTTAGGTAAATATTTAGATGTTCCGAAAAGTATAATTGAAGCTGCGCCAAGCGATGGCCTTTTTGGGGATGCTAGAAGTGATGAACAACAAATTGGTGCAACATACCCAGAGCTGGAGTGGGCAATGTCAATGAAAGACTTAGGTAAAATATCGTCTGATTTTTCAGGAAGAGAAAAAGAAGTTTATGACATCTTTATAAACTATTTTAATTCTAACTCACACAAAATGAAACCAATTCCTGTTTGTTTAGTCTCTGATTCTGTAAAACAATAACAATGATAAGGGTCTTAATTGCAGATCATCAACCTATTGTTAGCTATGGAATTCGTATGCTATTCGATTCTTCTAATGATGTGAAAATTGTAAATTCCGTAAACACCAAAAAACAGTTATTAGATTACCTGAAAAAGGGAAGTATAGACGTTGTTTTACTATCAATAGATTTTGCCGAATCAAATGGCATGACAATAATGAGAATTATTAAGAAAGAATTTAACTCTGTAAGGGTTCTTATCTTTAGTTCTTTGGATGAGGATGTTTATGCTGCAACTAGTGTTAAGGCGGGAGCTTCAGGATTTTTATCTAAAACATCATCTACCAGTTCAATAAAACGAGCTATTTTAAAAGTTTTTAAGGGGGGGATTTATTTAAGTAGTGCGATGGCGAGAAAGCTAACTTTAGAAAAAAATCAAGATAAAACAGATGTTTTAAGCAAACTCTCTACCAGAGAGTTTGAGGTGCTTGGTCTAATTTGTAATGGCAATAAAAATAGTGAAATTGCAAAGGAGTTAAATATTAATCCGAAAACCGTAAGTACTTATAAATCAAGATTAATGCATAAGCTAGAGGTGAAAAATATTGTCGGCTTAATTGACTTTGGAAGGCAAAAGAAATAATTATAAGACTCGGTTTAATTTTCTACTAAGTAACATTTTTAAATTAGAATAATTTAAAACATCTTCAAGAATATCTTTTTGAGGTGCTGAATTTCCTTTTGTAATCTCTTTGAATTCAGATACTTTTTTGTCAATTAAATAACATCTTAGACTTAAAATTGTTTCGCTTACTAATTGTGGAATGCTCAAGTCTTTAGGTTTTGGGAAAATATTATTTTTTTCCCAATTATGAAGATTATAACGTTCTTCATTCATTAAAATTGATGTTACAACTGGTACAAGATCAGGGTCAATTTTATTTACAAAATTATCAATTGAAAATGTTTCATTTTGATTTAAATGATCTATAATTAGATAATAAATAGTTTTAAATTCAGAGTTACTAAATTTCATCTCATCCTCTTGTAGATCTAAATAAATTTTTTCAAATACTTTAGATTTTTGAATAACTGGCTCTAAAATAAGATCTCCTTTATCATTTTCTTTCAAAATTAAATCTTCAAAATCTTCAGATCTATTACCATACAAAAGAAGGATTTCAATTATTTTTTGTTCTAATTGAAACTGCACATTAATCTTTTTCAGGTTATTCTTTTGATTTAATTTATGAATTTGAAAATTTTGACTTTCTTTTTGGTACTTTTTATTAATTTCTAATTTTGATTTTTTTGCTAATTGAGCTAATGTATTAAAGAGAACATTTTCACTTATTTCCATTATTCGCGCACACTCCTTGACATATATTTCTTGTTTAATTTGATCAGATATCTTTGAAATACTATTAACCATATCACGAATTAACTCTGCTTTAGCAATAGGATCATTAGAAGATTCATTCATTAAAAGTGAAGCCTTATATGATATAAAATCTTTTGAATTTTCATTCAAATAAATTTTAAGTTCTTCTGTAGTGTTACGTTTTGCAAAGCTGTCCGGATCTTCTCCATCGGGGAAAGTGCAAACTTTAACATTCATACCTTGTTCTAAGATTAAATCCACACCTCTTATAGAGGCACGAATTCCAGCAGCATCTCCATCAAAAAGAACAGTAATATTTTTTGTTAGCCTGCTAATAAGTCTAATTTGTTCAGAAGTTAATGCTGTACCAGACGACGAAACTACATTTTTTATATCTTTTTGATTCAATTGAATAACATCAGTATATCCTTCGACTAAATAACAATTATCTTCTTTAGCAATAGATTGTTTAGCGTAATATATTCCATATAAAACTTTACTCTTGTGATAAATATCACTCTCAGGAGAATTTAAATATTTAGCGGCCTTTTCATTTTTAGCTAAAATACGTGCCCCAAAACCTAGAACTCTTCCTGACATACTATGAATAGGAAATATTATTCGTCCTTTAAATCGGTCAAACTTTTTATCATTTTTTACAATAGTTAAACCTGTTTTTTCTAAGTATTTTAAATTGTATCCGTTTTTTAAAGCATCATCTGTAAGACCAGTCCAATCATCAGTTGAAAATCCTAATTGAAATTTTTTAATAGTTTCAAGGCTAAATCCTCTTTCTTTAAAATAAGTTAAGCCAACAGCTACTCCTGAATCTGTACCATGTAATATTTTTTGATAGTATTTATTCGCAAATTCAGAAACAACATACATACTCTCCCTTTCACTTGCAGCTTCTTTTTGTTTGTCAGATTGTATAGTTTCCTCAATTTCTATATTATATTTTTTCGCTAAATAACGAATGGCCTCAGGGTAAGTAAAATGTTCGTGTTCCATAAGAAATGAAACTACAGTACCCCCTTTGCCAGTAGAAAAGTCTTTCCAAATTTGTTTAACTGGAGAGACCATAAAACTTGGTGTTCTCTCTTCGCTAAATGGGCTTAGACCTTTAAAATTACTACCAGATTTTTTTAATTGTACAAAATCCCCAATAACCTCCTCTACCCGAGACATATCAAATACTTTATCAATTGTTGATCTAGATATCAAATTAAAAGGATTATATAGATTATTATTGTTTGCGCAAGGATAAAGATATAAAATCTAATATATTAAAAAACGATAAATATAATTTAGTTGAAATAAGCTATTTATTTCTTTCAATTACATAATTAACCATCATGACTAATGCATCTTTGTAATTAGATTCTGGATAATTTTTAATTAGTTTAAGAGCTTCACTTTGAAAGTATTTCATTTTTTGAACAGCATAGTCTAAACCTCCTTTATTTTTTACTAATTCTATGAGCTCTTTTACCCTGCGCTGATCTTTGTTATGACGTTTAATAGAATTAACAATCCAATTTCTCTCATTCGAAGTACAATTATTAATAGTATAAATTAGTGGTAAAGTCATCTTTTGTTCCTTAATATCAATTCCAGTAGGCTTTCCAATTTTTCTTGTCCCGTAGTCAAACAAATCATCTTTGATTTGAAAAGCCATTCCTATTAACTCTCCAAATTTTCTTAGAATCTCTATATCATTTGAATTGGGTTTTACTGACGCTGCTCCCAAACTACAACAAGCAGCAATCAATGTAGCTGTCTTTTGTCGTATTATATCATAATACACCTCCTCAGTAATATCTAGAGTTCTTGCTTTTTCAATTTGAAGAAGCTCTCCTTCACTCATCTCTCTAACTGCAACGGATATTATCTTTAATAAGTCAAAATCATTATTATCAATACAAACCAATAGTCCTTTTGATAATAAAAAATCACCAACTAAAACTGCAATTTTATTTTTCCAAAGGGCATTAATTGAGAAAAAACTTCTTCGTTGATTACTATCATCAACTACATCGTCGTGTACCAATGTAGCTGTGTGAATAAGTTCTATTACTGATGCACCTCTGTATGTCCTCTCTGACAATTGACCATTGGAAACCATTTTTGCAGATAGGAAAACAAACATTGGACGCATTTGTTTACCTTTTCTATTTACAATATAATGAGTTATTCTATTTAAAAGCGCAACTTTACTCGACATTGACAAGCGAAACTTTTTTTCAAAAAGCTCCATCTCATAGCTGATAGGTTCTTTAATTTTTTCAATAATCTTCAAGAAAAACAAATATTTATTACAAAATTACGCATATAAACCTAAATGATTCATTCTAAAAAGTTAAAACTACAATTTTTAAAAAATAGACCCTAAAATTGAATCTAATTGATCGTATTCAATTAAAAATGCATCATGACCATGAATAGATCTTATCTGATGATAATATAAATTGTGTTTTTCCTTTTGAGCTAAATTTATAATTTTCTTGTTTTTTTTATTAACGAAAAATAAATCTGATTCAATACTTATAATATGAATTTCAGCTTCAATTGATATTAATAAATTTAAAATATTTTTCCCATCAGATGTGATATCAATAGTTTTTAACAATTGGTTCATTAATTTATATGAAGATAATTGAAATCGTTTCTGCAATTTCTCACCATGATGAATTAACCAAGATTCAATATTAAATAATTTTGATCCTTTAGACATAGATCCTTCAAATCTTTGTTCAAAGGAATCAGGTGTCCTATAGCATAACATAGCATGCATTCTTGCATCATTGACAGGATTTGAGGAATTTAATAAAAATTGTTCTTGAATTAAACAATTCGCAATTATCCAATCTGTCGATTTCCAATCAGATGCAATTGGAACAAGATGTTTAGTAATTTTAGGATTCAAAACAATCATTTCCCAAGCTATCCCTCCTCCTAATGAGCCTCCAATTATTGAATGCAATTGGTCAATTCCTAAAAATTCAAGGCCATACAAAAAAATATTAGCAATGTCTTTAGCCACATAATCTTTATAATTTATAATGAGATTATCAGGCTTGCCATCAAAACCGTTTCCAGGAATATTGAATGCTAGAACCGTATAATTGTTAGTATCAATAGTTTTTTTTGGGCCAATCAGAGAGCTCCACCAACCGCTTTCACCTGAAACATTAGAATTCCCCGTTAATGCATGATTTACTAATACAATTGGAGCAGTATGAAGAGGGCATCCAAATAACTGGTAAGATAATTCGGAAGCAAATCTCTTTCCAGAAATAATGTGACAGTCATTAAGCTTTAAGTACTTCAGCAATTTAAATTATACTAATAGATTATTTTTCAACTTCGGATTTAATGAATTTAAATGCTTGTTCTAAGTCTGCTTTGAGATCATCAATATCTTCTAATCCAACAGATAATCTAATCAAATCTTTTGATACTCCAGTTAAAATTTGAGAATCCGTACTTAATTGTTGATGTGTTGTACTTGCTGGATGAATTATCAATGATTTTGTATCACCAATGTTTGCTAATAAAGAAAAAAGTTTTGTTTGATCAACAACATTTTTTGCAACTTCATAGCCGCCTTTCACTCCAAAAGTAACTAGTCCACTTTGACCTTTTGGTAAATATTTTTCAGAAAGTTTTTTATATGGGCTTGTTTCTAGACCAGGATAATTAACCCATGAAACTATATCTTGCTTTTGTAACCATTTTGCTAAAGCTAAAGCATTTTCACTATGCTTTTTAATTCTTATTTCGAGAGTTTCAAGTCCCTGAATAATCTGAAAAGCGTTAAATGGACTTAAAGAAGAACCATAATCTCTTAAACCTTCAATTCTAACTTTTGCGATAAACGATGCAGATTCGAGTACTTCGCTGTAAACTAGCCCATGATATCCTGGTGAAGGCTCTGTAAACTCTGGGAATTTTCCATTAGTCCAATCAAATTTTCCTGCATCAATGATAACACCTCCCAGAGCAGTACCATTACCGTTGATATATTTTGTAAGGGAGTGGATAACAATATTAGCACCATACTCAATTGGATTTAATAAATAAGGTGTTGCTACTGTATTGTCAACAATAAGTGGCACTTTGTAAGCTTTAGCTTTATTTGAAATAGCTTTAATATCAAGCACGTCTAGCTTTGGATTTCCAAGTGATTCAATAAAGAAAGCTCGAGTATTTTCTTGTGCTGCTACTTTGAAATTTTCTGCATCAGATGGATCTACAAAAGTAGTTGTAATCCCATGTCTTGGTAAAGTAACACTCAATAAGTTATAGGTGCCACCATATAAGCTGCTTGAAGCCACAATATGATCTCCGGATTTCAATAATGTCAATAAAGTTGTTGCTATTGCAGATGTTCCAGATGATGTTACAACTGAAGCAATTCCTCCTTCTAAGGCTGCCAATCGTTGCTCTAAGATGTCATTTGTAGGGTTATTGATTCGGGTGTAAATATTTCCTGTCTCCGCTAGAGAAAAAAGATTTGCTGCGTGGTCAGAATCGTTAAAAACATAAGCTGTTGATTGATAAATTGGAACTGCTCTGGTTCCAGCATTTTGTGATGGGTCATAACCCGCGTGAAGAGCTTTTGTTGAAAAAAAGTTTTTACTCATTTTAATTAATTTTAATTTTATTATTTATCATTATAAGCTCAAAAACAACAATAATGCTGAATAGTATTTTAAGTAGTTATAAAGAAAAAGCTATTTAAAAATAATCGCTTGTTATCTATCTATTTACAGAAAGTAAAAAGTAGAATTTAGCACCTTCTCTAAAACACAGAGGGTTGCTAAGGCATCAATGGGTCTAATCCCTAAGCCTTTCTTGATAACATTTCAAAAAGATATTGAACTTTAAAGCACAAAGATTCAACAAAAAGAAGTAAAAACAAAATAATTTTCTAATTATTTATATTTAAAGCATTTAATTTAGTAAATTTTTCTTTTATAATATCTCCGGTAGATTTATTTTCTATTTTGCTCTCAAGCCAAGATATAATATCCAAGTATAAAAATGCACGCCTTTCATAAGGATGGTTTTCATAAACCAAAAGCTTCTTGTGTAATTTTCTGAATGCTGACTTAATTTCATTTGGGAAAATATCCCCCAGACTCTTCAAAAACAGTATCATCTCTTTTTGAACAGCATACAAATCCTCCATTTTAATTAAAAATTTGTAAGTGCTTTTTATTAAACTATCCAGCTGATAATCTAAACCTGCTTCATAATGCGCAACTAAATTTAGAATTCTTGAAAAGCACATTAAATCTTCACGCATGTGTAAAGATTTGTTATTAATGATTTTTGAAAGATAGTGAATAGAGTTATTGAAATCTCCATTCCCAAAGTAAAGACTTGCTATTTTGTAATAAAACATCATAATATGATGCTCGTCAATTTGATTTATGTGCTGATTAAGCCTATTTAACACCTCATTTACCAACGGAAGCCCTTCGCTAAAAGTTCCTTCCATAAAATGTAAATTAATTTTATTTGAGTATAGGTAAAGAAAAATCAAGCCATCAATATTATCATCTCTAGGAAAGTCTGATTTTTGAGTAATAACCTCAAATTGATTTAAAGCAGATTTGAATTTTTGATGATGTTTTATAAAAAAAAGTGCTTCTAATAAATATTGATATCCTCTAAGAAAAAAAACAGGATTTAAACTAATCATTTTCTTATTATCATGAAAAAGATCAACCCACTTTCTAGAATATTTATAACATGATTTAAAATCTTGAGTTAAAAAACTATACCATAAATAGGATTTATACAGCCATAGCTTTTCTCTAAAACCTAATTTTTCAATTTTAAAAGCAGGCATTCTTTTGTTAAAATAGTTTGTGACTTTTTTATATTCTTCATCATTTTTAACATAACCTGTTTTTAAAAACAACCCATATAATTGAAGGGAAAGATTAGAAAGCTTACTCGCTATAACATTTTGTGCGCTGAGCTCTTTTGCTTGTACTGTTAATTCATCCGCTCTGTTGCTTAAACTTCTTGTAATAAATTGCGATTCAATTACCTTTTCTAGTTCAACAATCTCATAAGCAATATTTTTTTCATGATTAAGAATAGCCAAAATCTTGGCTTTATCAAGTAATTTTAAACTTTGTTTATAAAGCCCCTTATGATAAAGAATTGTTGCAAAATCTAATTGCTCACGTAATTGAATTCTAAGGTTTTGATGGGAAGGATTTAATCTCAAGCTAATCAATATCTGCTTATACAAGTGAGCCTTCAAATTTGATAATTGTTGTTTTTTTACAAAGCCAGCTTTTAAAATTAAAGACTCATTATAGCTTTTTAATTTCTGTAAGAGATTAAAAAGCAACAAGAATTTAGAATCCTCATTAACGCCTAATCTTCCAACATATAGCTTAAACTGTCTCTTTTCTGACTTGGTCAAAGATTTCACCAAAACAAATAAATTATCTTTTGGTGATTTAGTCATAATTAAAAATTTTATTTAAAGTATTCAATATCATTTTATTATGATAAATGAGTTTAAATTAAGCGTCGTAAATTTATAAAAATAATTTAGGTTAAAAATCCAAAAAAAATTAAATTCGTATACAAATAAAACATCATACAATAAATGCCCAAGACTAACGTCGAAATATTTGATACGACTTTGAGAGATGGAGAGCAGGTCCCGGGCTGTAAATTAAATAAGTCTCAAAAATTGGTGATTGCTGAAAAGCTTGACCTTCTCGGAGTTGATGTTATTGAGGCAGGTTTTCCAGTTTCTAGCCCAGGGGATTTTGAGTCAGTTGATGCAGTTTCAAAAATTGTTAAAAGTGCAATTGTTTGTGCCTTAAGCAGATCCGTAGAAAATGATATTAAAATTGCTGCTCAAGCTTTAAAAAATGCAAAATTTCCAAGGATTCACACTGGAATAGGCACATCAGATTCACATATAAAATATAAATTTAACTCAAATAAAGATGCAATTATTGAACGTGCAGTTTCTGCTGTCAAATACGCAAAATCTTTTGTAGAAGATGTAGAGTTTTACGCAGAAGATGCAGGCAGAACAGATAATGAATACTTAGCAAGAGTTTGTGAAGCTGTTATAAAGGCTGGAGCCACTGTTTTGAATATTCCAGATACGACTGGCTACTGCTTACCAAAAGAATATGGTGAAAAAATAAGATTTTTAAAAGAAAATGTAAAAGGAATTGAAAAGGCCAAATTATCTTGTCATTGCCACAATGACCTAGGCCTAGCAACAGCAAACTCAATTGAGGGTGTTATAAATGGGGCTCGTCAAATTGAATGTACTATCAACGGGATTGGAGAAAGAGCAGGGAATACTGCTTTAGAGGAAGTTGTGATGATAATGAAACAACACCCTAGTTTGAAATTTGATACAAATATCAACACATCAATGCTATACAGCGTTAGCCAATTAGTCTCAGAAAATATGGGCATTTACACCCAGCCTAATAAAGCAATCGTTGGAGCAAATGCATTCGCGCATAGTTCTGGAATTCATCAAGATGGAGTTATTAAAAACAGAGAAACTTATGAAATTATTGATCCTAAAGAAGTTGGGGTTACTGAGTCAGCTATAGTACTTACCGCAAGATCTGGAAGAGCAGCGCTAGCCTACAGAGCAAAGAATGTTGGTTATGAGCTAACCAAGCTACAACTTGATGTAATTTATAAGGATTTTTTAAAATTTGCTGATTTAAAAAAAGAAATAGGTGATAATGATATACATCAAATAATTGAATCTAGTACAATTTTTAAAGAATTAAATTAGATTATGAAAAAAACTCTTTTTGATAAAGTTTGGGATAATCATGTTGTTAAATCAGTCCCTAATGGCCCTCAAATTCTATACATCGACAAACACCTCATTCACGAAGTAACAAGCCCTCAAGCTTTCAACGAATTAAAAGAGAGAAAAATACCACTATTCAGACCAAATCAAATTGTTGCAACTGCTGATCATAATACCCCTACAAAAAATCAACACTTGCCTGTTAAGGACGATTTATCAAGAAATCAACTAGAACAACTCTCTAAAAATTGTTTAGAAAACAATATAACACTATACAACCTTGGACATAAATATAATGGTATTGTTCACGTTATGGCTCCAGAACTAGGGATTACTCAGCCAGGCATGACAATGGTTTGTGGAGATAGTCATACATCAACTCACGGAGCATTTGGAACAATAGCATTTGGGATTGGCACAAGCCAAGTTGCGCAAGTATTTGCAAGTCAATGCCTTTTACTAAAAAAACCAAAAAGTTTACGAGTTACAGTAAATGGAAAATTAAAAAATGGTGTTTTGCCTAAAGATGTTATACTTTATGTGATTTCAAAATTAGGCACTAACTCTGGCACTGGCTACTTTTGTGAATATGCGGGGAGTGTTTTTGAAAATATGAGCATGGAAGGAAGGATGACAGTATGTAATATGAGTATAGAAATGGGTGCCAGAGGTGGAATGATTGCACCTGATAAAACTACTTTTGAATACATAAAAAATCGTAAATTTTCTCCAAAAGGGGATGAATATGAAAAAAAACTAAAATATTGGAAAACATTAAAATCAGACGATGGAGCAATTTTCGATAAAGAGTTCTACTTTGATGCTAATGACATAGAACCAATGATAACTTATGGTACAAATCCTGGAATGGGAATTAAAATTTCAGAAAATATACCGTTAGAAAGCAACTCCTCTTTCAAAAAATCACTAAACTATATGAATTTTAAAGCAGGTGAATCACTAATAAATAAGCCTGTTAATTACGTTTTTATAGGAAGTTGTACAAACTCAAGGATTGAGGACTTTCGAATTGCTGCAGAATATGTAGAGGGAAAACAAAAAGCAAAAAATGTAACCGCATGGCTTGTACCAGGAAGTCGCCAAGTAGAAATGCAAATTAAAAAAGAAGGTCTTAATAAGATATTCGAATCTGCAGGTTTTGAATTACGCCAACCAGGCTGTTCTGCTTGTTTAGCAATGAATGATGATAAAATTCCAGCAGGAGAATATTGCGTATCAACATCTAATAGGAATTTTGAAGGTAGACAAGGCCCAGGATCAAGAACCATTTTAGCAAGCCCACTTGTTGCAGCTGCTACCGCTATTGAAGGTAAGATTATTGATGTTTCAAATAATAAACTATAATGGAAAAATTTACGACACTAGATTCTACAGCAATTCCGTTAAATGTTTCCAATATAGATACTGATCAAATTATACCTGCTAGATTTTTAAAAGCTACAGATAAAAAGGGTTTTGGCGATAATTTATTTAGAGATTGGCGATATGATAAAGAAAATAATCTAATCCCTGAATTTGTGTTAAATAGTTCAAAATATAAAGGTAATATACTTGTCGCTGGAGATAATTTCGGTTGTGGTTCCAGTAGAGAGCATGCTGCATGGGCTCTCGTTGGATATGGCTTTAAAGTCATAATTTCAAGTTTTTTTGCTGATATATTCAAAGCAAATGCTTTAAATAACGGCTTGTTGCCTATACAAGTTGACAAAGTCTTTTTAAGTAAAATTTTCAGTCTAATTAATGGTAACGATAATTTGATATTCAGTGTAAATTTAGAAAATCAGTCACTGTCCATTGGTGACGACCATTTAACTACATTTTTTGATATTGATAGCTACAAAAAAACCTGTCTTTTAAATGGATACGATGATATTGATTACCTAATAAGTGAAAAAAATGCAATAGAAGCTTTTGAATTAAAAAATAAATAAAATGAAATTACAAATTGCTGTTTTACCTGGTGATGGTATTGGTCCAGAAGTTACTGAACAAGCTATAAAAGTACTTAAAGCTATAGCTCTTAATTACAATCATAAGTTTAATTTTACTTATGCTGATGTAGGTGCTATTGCAATTGATAAATTTAATAATCCTCTTCCAGATAAAACTCTTAATCTTTGTATGGATTCTGACGCAATTTTGTTTGGAGCAATTGGCGACCCAAAGTTTGATAACAATCCCTCATTAAAAATTAGACCTGAGCAAGGGTTATTAAAATTACGTAAAGAATTAGGTCTTTTCTCAAATATAAGACCTGTAAAAGCTTATAAATCTTTGTTGGATAAATCTCCACTCAGAAAAAAGATTATAAAAGGCACTGATATTATAATTTACAGAGAGTTAACTGGGGGACTATATTTTGGAGAAAAAAAACTCAGTAAAGATAAAAATACAGCTACAGATACTTGTAGTTATTCTCGTTATGAAATAGAACGTATTTCTCATCTAGCTTTTAAAGCTGCAATGAATAGAAAAAATAAAGTAACCTTAGTTGACAAAGCTAATGTTTTAGAAAGTTCAAGACTTTGGCGTAAAGTTGTTAATGATGTTTCAAAAAAATACCCTTCGGTAAATTTAGATTTTTTATTTGTAGACAATGCAGCAATGCAAATGATATTAAATCCAAGTCAATTTGATATAATTCTTACCGAAAACTTATTTGGGGATATTATTAGTGATGAAGCAAGTGTTATTGGTGGTTCAATTGGACTACTATCATCAGCTTCCGTTGGGGATAAATATTCTATGTTTGAACCAATTCATGGTTCTTATCCACAAGCAACCGGAAAAGGAATTGCTAACCCAATTGCTTCAATTCTGTCAGCTGCTATGCTCTTGGATCATTTCGAATTATATGATGAAGCAAAAATAATTCGTAAAGCGGTTGATAAATCATTGAAATTACAGATAACAACTCCTGATTTAAACAAAAAATTTGACAATGTTACTACAGATAAAGTTGGAGATTTTATTGAAGATTACATAAATAATCCCGAGGACTCAAATTTAAATTTCTCTAATATTTATTTAGGCCAATCTACAATCATTTAAAAAAAAAGGCCCCTTAATAGGGGCCTTTTTTACAATTTAATGGTTTTGCCTTTATCACTTTTGAAGCGATATTCGAGGTATGTGTAAGCATCTCTTGGCATAATTTTCACCCAAATTTTATATTTAAAATACCATCTCAATCGAATTGACATAAAGCCTTTTGTTAAAAAGGCCGCAACAAAAGGATGCAAATTTAAAATAACTTTTTTAAAACCTTTTTTTGCAATTAAGTCTAATTGATGGTTAAACTTATCAATTAAAACAATAGGAGCCTCAATTTCTGAGCCGTTTGGTCCATTAGGGTTTAGCTCTTTAGTCTTAATGTTCATTTCAGGACGAACACGCTGACGTGTTATTTGAATCAAACCAAACTTACTTGGAGGTAGTATTTTGTGCTTGGCGCGATCTTCTTTCATTTCATCTCTTAAATGATTGAACAGCTTTCTTCTATTCTCTGAGCTATTCATATCAATGAAATCAACTACAATTATTCCGCCCATGTCTCTTAATCTAAATTGACGAGCTAGTTCAGTAGCAGCAATTAGATTAACTTCAATAGCAGTATCTTCCTGATTTTTTTCTTTACTAGTTCGATTGCCGCTATTAACATCAACAACATGAAGTGCTTCAGTGTGCTCGATTATTAAATATGCTCCTTTTGGTAAGCGTACAGTTTTACCAAATGAAACTTTAATCTGTCGCTCAATACCAAATTTTTCAAATATTGGAGTTTTAGAATTATAAAACTTTACAATATTTTCTTTGTGAGGAGCGATTTCAAAAATATAGTCTTTAATCTTAGCACAAAGATCAATATTATCAACATTAATCTTAGTGAAACTATCGTTAAAAATATCTCTTAAAATCGAAGACGCCTTGTTCATTTCACCTAAAACTTTACTAGGAGTATGAGCTTTAGGAATACGCTTACAAACATCTTCCCATTTTCTGTAGAGGTTTTGCATATCTCTGTCAAGTTCAGCTACTTTTTGTCCCTGAGCGACAGTTCTAATAATTACTCCAAATCCTTTTGGTGCAATACTTTTAACTAAACGTTTAAGTCGTTCTTTTTCATCTTTACTTTCAATTTTTTGAGAAATTGAAATTCTATTAGAAAAAGGAACTAACACTAAATAACGCCCAGCAAATGATATTTCTGAACTAATTCTTGGACCTTTTGTTGAAATAGGTTCTTTTACAATTTGAACTAACAAAGTTTGATTGGGTTTTACAACCTGATCAATTTTGCCGTCTTTATTAATATCTTTCTCGTAAGAAAAATCTTTAAGAGAAAAATCATTTAATTTACCTGTGCTTACACGTTTCATGAATTTCATTAGAGAAGGTAGCTTTGGCCCTAAATCATGATAATGCAAAAAAGCATCTTTCTGATATCCAACATTAACAAATGCTGCATTGAGACCTGGAATAGATTTTCTTACTTTAGCAATAAACACATCGCCAACTGAAAATTTATTATTATCCTTATCTTTTTGAAATTCAATTAATTTTCCCTCTTTTAGCAAGGCAAAATCAACATTGTCTGAATTGGATCGAATCACTAATTCTTTATTCATAATGTTAATTTTGATCTTTAAAGTTTTTTTTAAAGATGGATTATACAATTATTCTTTGACTAATTACAAGTTCTTAAATTTTGTAATAAGAGCTCAAAGTACTTAACTTTTACTTTGAGTGTCACAGGATTTAAATCCCGGTAAATTCAATTCTTAAACATTAAGGTAAAATGTAAATGAATGAATTTAATGTCAATGAACGTTTTTTGTTAACTGAAAAAAGTAGCCAAGGCTACTTTAACAGTTTACTTTTTTTTGTGTCGATTTGCTCGACGTCTTTTTTTACGCTTATGCGTTGCTACCTTATGTCTTTTACGTTTTTTACCGCTTGGCATATAAGCTTAATTTT
>JAYNFX010000021.1:0-27824 GCA_038106885.1 Flavobacteriaceae bacterium
TTATACCATCAAGCTCAACTTTGAAACTTATAATTAGTTCTTCACCAATTTTTATAGAAGTTGAATCAACACTTGTTTTAATTTGGGCATTTGCACAAAACCCTGAAATTATTAATGCTAATGCAGTTATAATATTCTTAAAACAAGCTATATGTTTATTAATTCTCAACATCTAAGTTTAACCTCTTTGCTTAAAATAACTTAATAATTTCTTTACATAGCTTTGATCCAATCTACAAGACAAGTGCCCGGCACCTGATTTTTTAAAACTAGTTTCAAAGTAACTCTGCTGAGCAAGAAAGTAATTTGTGTAATTTTTTCTTGTCCTTTCAAGGCTGGTATTAACAATCATAGATTTTCCGCTTTCTTGATCTATCATTTGAACCAATCCTAGGTTAGGTATTGTCATTTCATTTTTATCATAAATGCGGATTCCTGTAACATCATGCTTTTTTGAAGCTATTTTCAATGTGTAATCATAATTGTCATCTATAAAATCTGAGAGAACAAATACTATAGCTCTTTTTTTTATTACACTTGAGAGAAAACGTAGCCCTTCAGAAATATTAGTTTTTTTGCTCGTTGCTTTGAACTCAATAAGTTCCCTTATTATTCTAAGTACATGTGAGCGTCCTTTTTTGGGAGGAATGTAAAGTTCAATTTGGTCCGTAAATAAAATCAATCCAATCTTGTCATTGTTTTTTGTGGCAGAAAAGGCAAGAGTTGCAGCAATTTCAGTAACAAATTCATTTTTTAATTGCTTATCGGTTCCAAATTTTTTTGACCCAGAGACATCTACCATTAACATCATGGTGAGTTCTCTTTCTTCTTCAAAAACTTTTATGTGCGGGTCATTGTATCTTGCCGTTACATTCCAATCTATATTTCTTACATCATCACCGTATTGGTATTGTCTTACCTCAGAAAATGTCATTCCACGCCCTTTGAATGTTGAATGGTACTCGCCTCCAAAGATGTGATCTGACAACCGTCTAGTCTTTATTTCAATTTTGCGTACTTTTTTTAGTAACTCTTTTGTATCCATAATGTATGATTACGGTTCCTATATTTTAAAATATAATAGAGCAAACCTTTTAAGGCACTTCAATTACGTTTACAATCTTATTAATGATCTCTTCTGAAGTTATGTTTTCTGCCTCTGCTTCATAAGTTAGACCAACCCGGTGGCGCAATACATCTAGGACTACTGCGCGAACGTCTTCTGGAATAACATAGCCCCTGTGCTTGATAAAAGCATAACACTTTGCAGCTTTAGCCAAATTAATACTACCTCTAGGAGAAGCTCCAAAAGAAATTAGAGGCTTAAGGTCATCCAAATTATATCGCTCAGGATATCTTGTCGCAAATATGATGTCAAGGATATATTTTTCAATTTTCTCATCCATGTAGACTTCTCTAACAGATTTTTGAGCTTTTAAAATCTCTTTTATACTAACGACTGGTTTGATTTTTTCAAAAGCTCCTTTCAGGTTTGAGCGAACAATTTGTTGTTCATCTTCAAGCTTGGGGTAGTCAATAACTGTCTTTAACATAAATCGATCCACTTGCGCTTCGGGGAGAGGATATGTTCCTTCTTGTTCGACGGGGTTTTGTGTTGCCATTACTAAAAATGGTTTATCAAGACTGAACGTTTCATCTCCAATTGTAACTTGTTTTTCTTGCATTGCCTCAAGAAGCGCAGATTGAACTTTAGCTGGGGCTCGGTTAATTTCATCCGCTAGAACAAAGTTTGCAAAAATAGGACCCTTTTTTATAGTGAAATCATTAGCTTTCATATTATATATTAAAGTCCCAATTACATCAGCAGGCAAAAGATCAGGCGTGAATTGAATTCTACTAAAGACGCCACTTACTGCTTGAGATAAAGTGTTTATAGCAAGAGTTTTTGCAAGCCCAGGAACCCCTTCTAATAATATATGACCTTGCCCTAATAAACCAATTAAAAGGCGTTCGATCATATGTTTTTGACCAACAATAACTTTGTTTATTTCTAAGGATAAAAGCTCTACAAAGGCACTTTCTTTTTCAATTTTTTCATTAATTGCTTTGATATCTATAGATTGATTTTGTGCTTCCATTTTTTGTTTTTAATTGATATTTATAGCCTTTAAAATTAGCTATGTGACAATACGGTTTTTAATTTAACAGATTGAATCCTGTAAAAATCATGCCAAAAATAATATTTTGAAGAATTATTTTCAAGCTTGCTTTTTAATTAATATAAATTTTAAAAAATATTTTTATAGATCAAATTTAATTCCCTGTGCTAGTGGTAAACTAGTAGTGTAATTTATAGTATTTGTTTGTCTCCTCATGTATATTTTCCAAGCGTCGCTTCCAGATTCTCTGCCTCCACCAGTATCTTTTTCTCCACCAAATGCGCCCCCAATTTCAGCTCCAGAAGTACCAATATTAACATTTGCAATTCCACAATCACTACCGCTGTGCGACAAGAATAGTTCAGCCTCTCTCAAATTATTTGTCATAATTGCAGACGATAGGCCCTGACTCACGCTATTCTGAATTTCAATTGCCCTATCTACACTACCTGAGTATTTAAGTAAATATAGCACAGGGGCGAAGGTTTCGTGCTGAACAATTTTATAATCGTTACTAGCTTCTGCTATAGCCGGTTTAACATAACAACCACTCTCGTAACCGGCTCCAGACAGAACTCCGCCTTCAACAATTATATTCCCCCCTTCTTCTTTTACCGAATCAATTGCTTTCTTGTAATTTTCTACCGCATCTTTATCAATTAATGGCCCAACGTGGTTATTTTCGTCAAGCGGGTTACCTATTTTTAATTGGCTGTAAGCATCAATTAATGAAGACTTAACAGTTTCATATATTGACTCATGGATGATTAATCGCCTTGTTGAGGTGCACCTTTGCCCTGCTGTACCAACAGCTCCAAACACGGCTCCTATAACAGTCATTTTAATATTTGCATCTGGAGTAACTATAATAGCATTGTTTCCCCCTAACTCAAGCAATGATTTGCCTAGACGTTCACCGACGGTTTTTGCAACTATTTTACCCATTCTTGTAGAGCCAGTAGCTGAAACAAGAGGAATTAGGGTGTTTTTTGTCATTAGTTCTCCAATTTTATAGTCTCCATTTATCAGACAGGATATACCTTCTGGCAGTTTGTTTTTTGCAAAAACATCGGCAGCAATTTTTTGACACGCAATTCCACAAAGAGGAGTTTTTTCAGAAGGCTTCCAAATACAAACATCCCCACAGATCCACGCAAGAGCAGTGTTCCATGCCCATACCGCAACAGGAAAGTTGAATGCAGAAATTATTCCAACTATCCCTAAGGGGTGGTATTGTTCATACATTCTGTGGCCAGGCCTCTCGGAATGCATTGTTAGTCCGTGTAATTGTCTTGACAACCCAACGGCAAAGTCGCATATGTCAATCATTTCTTGAACCTCTCCTAAGCCTTCTTGCAGGCTTTTACCCATTTCATAAGAAACTAGTTTGCCAAGAGGATTTTTAAGTTCCCTCAAACGATCACCAAATTGCCTAACAATTTCACCTCTTTGAGGAGCTGGCATTAATCGCCAAGTTTTAAATGCTGATGACGCAGTGTTTATTACTTGTTCAAACTCTTCTTTTGTTGTAACTGAAACAGAGCCAATCTTTTTTCCATCTACAGGTGAGAAAGAATTTATTATTTCATTTGAATTAGTCCATTTTGAGCCAGTTGAAGTTCCATAATTTTGCTGCTTAATGTCCAATGCATCTAGAATGCTATTAAGATTTATTTTTTTTGTCATTATTTGTTGTGATTTGATTAGGTAATGGCTTAAAGTTAAACTAATTTTTTATCCTTACCATTTTGAATATGGTATTTGTGTTAATTGAGAATTATAATATTTTTTTACACCAGTAACCTCTTTTCCAAGCCATGGTGGTTTTTCAAAGTATTGATTTTTATTTTTGAGTTCAATTTCGGCAATTATTAATCCAGTATTATTAGAATGAAATTCATCAACTTCAAATGTGCTGCCCTTATATTCTACCAAACTTCTTGTTTTTTCAATTATATTTGATTCGCAAAGCAATATAAGCTTGTTAGCATCTGCTTTAGAGACTTCTTTTTCCCATTCAAAACGGCTTAACCCGTCTTTCGATGTGCTACCTTTGACTGTTATATACCCTTTTTCATCAATAATCCTAATTCTTACTGATCGCTTTGGTTCAACACAAAGGTATCCTTGCTTTATATTATGCTTTGATAAGATGTTTTTTTTATAATTTTCTGATACTACCAAAAATTTACGTTCTATTTCAATCATTGATGGGCATGAGGTTATTAATAAACCTTAAATTTACAGCATGTTATCCGAATTACCAATTCGAAAGATTATTCATATTGACATGGATGCTTTTTATGCATCAGTTGAGCAAATGGATAATCCCAAGTTAAGAAATCTGCCTTTAGCTGTGGGAGGCTCTGGAAAGCGAGGTGTTGTTAGCGCAGCAAGTTATGAGGCAAGAAAATTTGGTGTTCGCAGCGCCATTTCAGGAGTATTAGCTAAAAAGCTATGTCCTGGTTTGATTTTTGTTTCTCCACGATTTGACCGCTATAAAGAGATATCGTCTAAAGTTCATTCCATTTTTTTAGAATACTCTGATTTGGTAGAACCACTATCTTTGGATGAGGCTTATATCGACGTTACAGAAAATAAAAAAGGGATTGAAAGCGCAACTCTAATTGCAAAAGAAATAAGAAATAAAATTGAGACAAAAATTGGTTTAACTGCTTCTGCAGGAATCTCAATTAACAAGTTTGTTGCTAAAGTTGCTAGCGATTATAATAAACCCAATGGACAAAAAACAGTACCACCTGAAGAAGTAATTTCTTTTGTAGAATCTTTGGACATTAGGAAATTTCATGGGATAGGCAAAGCAACGGCAAAAAAAATGTATGATTTAGGTATTTTTACAGGCCATGATCTTAGAAACAAACCCCTTTCTTTTTTAGAAAAATATTTTGGCAAGTCTGGCTTACATTTTCATCAAATAGTAAGAGGTATACATACAAGTCCAGTAAAACCAAATAGAATTAGAAAGTCACTTGCTGCTGAGCAAACTTTTTCGAAGAACTTATCAAGCGAAATTTTTTTAATAAAGAAGTTAGACAAAATAAGCGAAGAGGTTTCAAATAGGCTCAAAAAAGCTGGTATAGCAGGAAAAACCATTACCTTAAAAATTAAATACAGCGACTTTAATATAAATACACGATCTAAAACATTGAATTATTTTATTTCAACAAAGGATGTAATTTTAGAACACTCTAAAGAGCTTTTGTTTCAAAAAAAGCTTGAGAATTCTGTCAGGCTGATTGGGATTTCGGTATCCAACTTGAACACTCTTGCAAATGAAAAGAAGTTAAGCACAAATCAGAATATTTCTTTTCAACTAAAGTTCGAATTTTAGCTTTTTAGCCTTTTACTTGATTAACCCTAAGAGTGTTTACCATCCCTTTTTCATGTATTGGCATAGCAGCTAAGCTAATAACCATATCGCCAGGCTCTAAATAGCCTTTCTCAAGGGCCATTTTGTTTACATCTTCTAGTGTTTCATCTGTTGAAACATACTTGTCATAATAAAATGCGCGAACCCCCCATAGTAAGTTTAATCTTGGTATAATTCTTTTATTTGAAGAATATACAAGTATGTGTGCTTTTGGTCTCCATGCTGAAATTTGAAAAGCAGTGTATCCACTATTAGTTAGTGTTGAAATTCCTCTAGCATTGATTTGATTTGCCATGTGGGCTGCATGATAACATATAGACTTAGTTATATACCGCTTAGTTTTAATATGGGGATGCTTTTGAGGGACATCAATTAGTTCAGAATTTTCAACGGATTTTATTATATCTGACATTTTTCGTATTACTTCTACCGGGTACTTTCCTACAGAAGTTTCACCTGATAACATAACCGCATCTGCCCCATCCATTACAGAATTTGCAACATCATTAACTTCTGCTCTAGTAGGTGTTAAACTTTCAATCATCGATTCCATCATTTGTGTAGCAATAATTACAGGAATTCTAGCTTGCTTGGCACGACGAACCAATTGTTTTTGAATTAATGGAACCTCTTGAGCGGGTATTTCTACGCCTAAATCTCCTCTTGCAACCATAAGGCCATCACACGCTGTTATAATTGAGTCTATATTTTTTACAGCTTCGGGTTTTTCAATTTTAGCGATTATTGGAATTTTATAGCTGCTATTTTTAGCAATTATTTCCTCCAATTCGTTCAAGTCTTTTGCATTACGAACAAACGATAAAGCAATCCAGTCAACTTCTTGTGAAATTGCAAATAGTGCGTCTTCTTTATCTTTTTCAGTTAATGCTGGTTGAGAGATATTGGTATTTGGAAGATTGACCCCTTTTTTGGATTTTAAAGCACCTCCCTGAATCACCTTAGCCTTAACTTGGTTGATTTTGTTTGTTGCGACAACTTCAAAGATTAACTTACCATCGTCAAGCAATATCTTTTCGCCTGCTTTTGTATCTTTAGGAAAGCGATCATACGTCATATAAATACGCTCTTTAGTCCCCTCAAATCTTTTTCCGGTTTCGAATGTTATTTCATCGCCAGGAGCAACTATAATATTATCCTTCATCACTCCTACCCTTAACTTAGGGCCTTGAAGATCAGCTAAAATAGCAGCATTATAGCCGTGTTCTTTATTGATTTCGCGTATATATTTTATATTGTTCTCAACAACTTTGTAATCAGCATGTGAAAAGTTAATTCTAAATACATTAACACCAGTAGCTATAAGCTCTAATAACATTTTTTTTGTGCTAATAGCTGGACCTAAAGTGGCAACAATTTTTGTTTTTTTTCTTTTGTATGACATTAATCTAATATTAAGTATTCTTTTGATTTTATATTGTCTAAATCAACACTATACACCATGCTTATGTCTGGTATTTTATTTATAGTCGAAATAATTTTTTGGCTAGGGCTAATTTGTCCATCAATTTTAAGAAAATAGTCAACAGAGGGGTGGTCTTCTAAAAGATTAACAGTCTTTGTTGTTACTTCTGCGCTATTTGCAAATAGGCCTTCCCCTTGATTCTTTTGCTCAACTTTACAGCTGTTCTTTATTAAATTCCAATTGGTATCAAAAACTATATTATTCCACTCGAAAACTGGGAAATGATTCTCTGAGCCTGCGCCTGTGTCAAGATCAAAATCTTTACGATTTAACTTAGAGCCTAGATTTAAGTTAATAGCATGGGCTAACCTATAGTCTTCTAGCTCTGTTAGAATAGCATAAAGACAATAATCAATATTTTCTAAGTCATCTAAAATAAGCTTGTGAGTAGCCATTCTTCTTAAAAATAATTATGTAAATATAGAGATAATACTACAATGTTGACCAACTTCTGTCTGACGTGTTGATCTAATTATCTACGAAAACGATTTAGTGCTATTTAGAAGTTATACGCTTTTCTATGACTTAATTTTATTTTGTAGCGCAAAATAAGCTCTTTGGGCCGCTTTTTCTTCTGCTTTTTTTCTTGACGTAGACCTTGCTCTAGCTATAATTTTATTATCAATTTTTAAGCATGCTGCGAAATGTTTATGTTTTTCAGCAGTTTGATCTTCAGCACAATCAAAATTTAATTTTAGTTTTTTCTTTTGACACCATTCAATAATTAAACTCTTGTAGCTTGTTATTTTGCCTTCAAGTTTAGAAATATTCACGTGAGGATTTATTATTCTTTTGTGAATGAAGGCTTCACATGTTTTAAAGCCCTGGTCTAGAAACACGGCCCCAACAATTGCTTCCAAAAGATTTCCATGGGTGTTTTCGCCAAATCTTGAAAGTTCAAGATTAGACTTCATAAGTTCTATTAACTTCAATTCAGAACCTATTTTGTTTAAATGCTCACGGCTTACAATTTTTGACCGCATTTTTGTTAAATACCCCTCGTTTGCTTGAGGCACTGCATTAAAAAGATATTTAGCAATTACTCCTCCTAAAATAGCATCACCTACATATTCAAGGCGTTCATAATTAAATGGGTTGCCGTTCTTGTCTTTTTTATTTGTTGACCCGTGAGTTAAAGCTTTTTCATAAAGGTCAATTGAACTTGGTTTAAAACCTAATAATTTTTCAAGCTTTAAGTGTAGGGGGTTTTTATTGTTGAATTTGAATATGTTCTGGATTATATTCAAAAGCAATTAATTAATCTAATTTTTTAAAGACAACACAAGCGTTATGTCCTCCGAAACCAAAAGTATTACTCATAGCAATATTTACAGTTCTTTTTTGTGCTTTGTTGAGGGTTAGATTTAGTTTTGAATCAATATTCTCATCTACTGTTGTGTGGTTAATTGTTGGTGGAACAATACCATGTTGGATAGATAATATTGAAGCAATGGCTTCTATTGCTCCTGCCGCACCTAAAAGATGTCCAGTCATTGATTTTGTGGAATTGATATTGATGTTTTTGGCATGATCACCAAAAACTCTACTTATAGCTTTCAGCTCAGCGACATCACCTAGAGGAGTCGAAGTGCCGTGAGTATTAATAGCATCCACCTCCTCAGGGCTAATGCCTGCATTTTCTAAACAGTTTTTCATTACTGCAGTGACTCCAATTCCCTCAGGATGTGGCGCAGTCATGTGATAAGCATCTGATGATAAACCGCCTCCGATTAGCTCAGCATAAATATTAGCTCCACGCGCTTTAGCATGTTCGTATTCTTCTAGGACTAATGCACCAGAGCCTTCGCCAAGTACGAATCCGTCTCTTGTGGCATCAAAAGGTCTAGAGGCCGTCTCTGGACTTTCGTTTCTTGTTGAAAGAGCATGCATGGCATTAAACCCTCCAACTCCAGCTTCATTTATAGTTGCTTCACTTCCGCCAGTTACAATAATATCACAGTGCCCAAGGCGTATATAGTTCAGAGCGTCTATTATTGCATTTGCAGATGAAGCACAGGCCGAAACCGTGGTGTAATTAGGCCCCATAAAACCATGCTTGATAGATATATTACCTGGGGCAATATCTGCAATCATTTTAGGTATGAAAAAGGGATTGAACCTTGGAGTCCCATTTCCGGTAGCAAAATTTGAAACTTCATTTTGAAATGTATCAATTCCGCCGATTCCAGCACCCCAAATCACCCCAACTCTAAATTTATCAATTTTGTCTAGATTGAGCTTGGCGTCTATGATGGCTTCGTCTGAAGCCACCATAGCATATTGCGCAAACTTATCAGTTTTTCTTGCCTCTTTTCTATCAAAGAAATCGGAAACATTATAATCTTTTAATTCACAAGCGAATTTAGTTTTGAAATGTTCAGTATTAAAGTAAGTGATTGGAGCACAACCACTTTTGCCTGAAACTAGGGCTTTCCAAAAGTCATCTTTGGTATTCCCTATTGGTGTTAGAGCACCTAAACCAGTAACAACAACTCGCTTCAATTCCATAAAAAATTATGATTTAAATCTATTTGGCAGCTTCAATATATGAAATTGCTTGACCTACAGTTGCAATATTTTCTGCTTGGTCATCTGGAATTTGAATATCAAATTCTTTTTCAAATTCCATAATTAGTTCAACAGTATCCAAAGAGTCGGCTCCAAGATCATTTGTGAAGCTTGCTTCAGTTACTACTTCGTTTTCATCAACACCTAATTTGTCAACGATAATCGCTTTTACTCTTGATGCAATGTCTGACATAATATTTAATTTTAAGTTTAAGTTAGGATGCAAAAATAGAAAACTTTATTTTAATTAATGTTAATAACCAAAAAATGTGACTAATCCATCAAATAATATCTAATTCTCTTTTAATGTATGTATGATTTAAAATATATTTCCTTTTTTTTGTAAAAAAGTATTTATTAAATAAAAAACAATGAAACATATTGCGATTTTTGCATCTGGTTCAGGAACAAATGCCGAGAATATAATTAAATTCTTTAAAAAAGATGCTGATGTTAAAGTAAGTCTCGTACTTAGTAACAGATCTGACGCATATGTTTTAAAAAGAGCTAGCAAGCTTTCGACTAGGACTTATGTTTTTGATAAAGCAGAATTGCTAAGTAAAAGCGGAGTGCTGAGGGTCCTTGACGAAGCGAAGATTGACTTGGTTGTTTTAGCAGGGTTTTTATGGAAATTTCCTACAATATTACTAGATAAATACGTAAATAAGGTGATAAATATACACCCAGCACTTTTGCCAAAGTATGGAGGCAAGGGAATGTACGGTGAGCATGTACATAAAGCAGTAGTTCGTAATAAAGAAACAGAAACAGGCATAACAATACATTTTGTAAATCCTAACTATGACGAGGGGGCAATAATTTTTCAAGCTAAATGTAGTATTGCTGCTGATGATGATCCTGTTGATGTTGCTAATAAAGTTCACGGCTTAGAAATGAAGTATTTTCCATTATTGATCAAAAAGATTCTTGATGCCAATGCCTAAAAAGAAAAAAAAATTCTACACTGTTTGGAAAGGACACAAAACAGGAATCTTTAATTCGTGGGATGATTGTAAACTTCAAATTGAAAATTACAAAGGAGCTGAGTATAAATCTTTTTCGTCAATAGAGGAGGCAAATCAGGCATTACAAAGCTCATACATTGAATGTATTTCAAAAGCCAAGCAAAAGAAACAACAAAAAGCCAATTTTGATTTAGAAAATATTGGACAACCAGATTATTTTTCAATAGCTGTAGACGCAGCATCAAGTGGGAATCCTGGAATAATGGAATACAGAGGTGTAGATACAAAAACTAAAACAGTTCTGTTTCATAAGGGACCTTTCGAGCATGGCACTAATAACGTTGGTGAATTTTTAGCGCTAGTTCATGGTTTAGCTTATCTCAAAGAAATCAAAAGCAATAGAGTGTTATATACGGACTCAAGAATAGCCATGGGATGGGTTATGAGAAAAAAATGTAATACAAGATTAGTTTGTTCAAAAGAAAATGAGGTTTTATTTGATTTAATTAAGCGAGCAGAGCTATGGTTAAAAGAGAATGCTTTTAACACAAGAATAGTTAAATGGGAGACCAAGGCTTGGGGCGAAATTCCAGCTGATTTTGGCAGAAAATAGTCGCATACAATTCATTTAAAATTTATTTCATTAACCCTAAAAATTATGTAAGTTTGTTGCTTAATTTCCTGTTCTATGAACAAGCTTCTGATTGTGGGAACAGTTGCATTTGACGCAATTGAAACACCATTCGGTAAAACCAATAAAATTCTTGGTGGTTCTGCACCATATATTGGATTGTCAGCAGCTCAATTTGATGTTCAAAGCGCTATTGTTTCTATAGTGGGAGGAGACTTTCCAGTGGAATATTTAAAATCTCTTCAAGAATATAATATAGACACATCATCTATTGATGTTATTGTTGATGAAAAAACATTCTTTTGGAAAGGGCGCTATCTTAAAAATATGAATCAGAGAGAAACCATTACTACTGATTTAAACGTGCTCACAAAATTTAAACCAAATGTTCCAGACAGCTTTAAAAATTCAGACGTAGTAGTTCTTGGTAATTTATCTCCAATGGATCAAAAGGCTGTAATTTCTCAAATTTCAAATAAAGATGCTCTAGTAATTTTAGATACAATGAATTTTTGGATGGATAACAATCTTGATGAATTGCTATCTGTATTGAGTGATGTTAATGTGATAACAATTAATGAAGAAGAAGCCAGGCAATTAACAGGAGAATATTCTTTGATAAAAGCTGCAAAAAAGATCTTTACAATGGGTCCTGAAAATGTAATAATTAAAAAGGGTGAACATGGAGCTCTTTTGTTTAGTAAAGGAAATATGTTTTTTGCGCCAGCTCTTCCACTAGAGTCTGTTTTTGACCCTACTGGAGCAGGAGATACATTTGCCGGTGGTTTTGCAGGATATCTAACACAGTCTAAAGACTTTTCATTTGAAAACATGAAACGTGCAATCATTTACGGATCAGCAATTGCTTCATTTTCAGTTGAAGAGTTTGGCCCTGAAAGATTGTTTAAACTGGACAAACATCAATTAGAAAGCCGATTGAAAGTTTTTAAAAAATTGACTGAATTTGAAATCTAACTTAGCTCTTAAATTTATAACTTTGATAAATACTGATGCTATAAAAATATTAACCAAAATGCAAGACCCTCTCACAAATGAGTGATGCAATTAAACACGAATGTGGTATTGCCCACATAAGACTACTTAAGCCTTTAGAATTTTATAAGAAAAAGTACGGGACTGCTTTTTATGGCATTAATAAGATGTATCTTATTATGGAAAAGCAGCACAACAGAGGTCAAGACGGTGCTGGGTTTGCAAGTATTAAGCTTGACATGAAGCCTGGTGAGCGTTACATAAGCCGTGTTAGGTCTGTTGCCCAGCAACCTATTCAGGATATTTTTTCTCAAATTAATCAGAGGATTAATTCAGTTATTGAAGAAAATCCACAATGCAGATCAGATGTTTCAAGCAATAAACAACTAATTCCATATTTAGGTGAAGTTATGCTTGGGCATGTAAGGTATGGAACTTTTGGTAAAAATAGTGTTGAAAGCGTTCATCCTTTTTTAAGGCAAAATAATTGGATGCACAGAAATTTAATTTTAGCTGGTAATTTTAATATGACAAATGTTCGTCAGCTTTTCAACAACCTTGTTGAAATTGGCCAGCATCCAAAGGATTATACCGATACTATTACCATAATGGAAAAAATTGGACACTTCTTGGATGATGCTGTATATAAGTTATACAAAAAGTTAAAAAAAGAAGGATTTAATAAGGTTGAGTGTTCATCAATTATTGCCGAAAGGTTGAATATTAAAAAAATATTGAAAAAAGCTTCAAAGGACTGGGACGGCGGTTATGCAATGGCCGGTATGATTGGTCACGGAGACTCATTTGTCTTTAGAGATCCGTCAGGAATTCGACCTGCATATTATTACATTGACGATGAGGTTGTTGTAGTTGCATCTGAAAGACCAGTTATTCAAACAGTTTTTAATGTTGACTTTGAATCGGTTCAAGAACTACCGCCAGGAAGTGCTATAATTTCAAAAAAGAATGGTGAGACTAAAATTACTCAAATCCTTGAACCTAAGGAGCGTAAGGCCTGCTCTTTTGAAAGAATATATTTTTCACGAGGGAGTGATGCGGAAATCTATCGAGAAAGAAAATTATTAGGAAAGCTAATTGTACCAGAGGTTTTAAAACATGTTAATCATGACATAGAAAATACTGTTTTTTCATTTATCCCAAACACTGCTGAAACATCTTTTTTGGGGATGATTGAATCTGTTGAGGATTTTTTAAATAAGCGCAAGACTGAAGCAATATTGAAGGGCAAAAGAAGTTTATCAGCTGATAAAGTAACTCAAGTTTTATCTCAAAGAACTAGGATTGAAAAAATAGCTATTAAAGATGTTAAATTAAGAACATTTATAACTGAGGATAGCAGTCGAGATGATTTAGTCGCACATGTTTATGATGTAACTTACGGAGTTGTAAAACCAGATGATAATCTTGTAATAATTGACGATAGTATTGTAAGAGGCACCACTTTAAAAAAGAGTATTTTAAAGATGATGGATCGGTTATCTCCAAAGAAAATAATTGTTGTGTCTTCAGCACCTCAAATACGTTATCCAGATTGCTATGGAATAGACATGGCTAATTTAGAAGGCCTGATAGCCTTTCAGGCGGCCTTATCACTATTGAAAGATTCAGGACAAGAAAGCCTAATTGGTAAGGTCTACAATAAATGTAAAGAACAGGAAAGTTTTGAGGACTCAAAAGTTGAAAACTTTGTAAAAGAAATATATCAGCCTTTTTCAGCACAAGAGATTTCAGATAGAATTTCTGTTTTGTTAAGTGATAATGATATAAAGGCTGATGTCAAGATAATATTTCAGACAATAGAGAGTTTACACAAAGCCTGTCCAAAAAACCTTGGAGACTGGTATTTTACAGGTAATTACCCTACTGATGGGGGGAACAGAGTTGTAAATCAGGCATTTATTAACTTCTATGAAGGCAAGAAAGAAAGAGCTTACTAAGCTTTTAGTCTAAAAAAAATGCATTTCATCTAAAAATGACTTGCGATATGCATTTAAAGTATATATTTGAGATACCATAACATAAGTAGGTTAAGTTCATGGTAGATTTGGGGCAAAAAAGGTGAACTTCTGTTCACCTTTTTTATTTTATTTTGATAATTCGTATCTTTTTGAAACCTCTTTCCAGTTTATTAAATCAAAAAAAGCATTTATATAGTCAGGGCGTCTGTTTTGGTAATTCAAATAGTAAGCATGTTCCCATACATCAATTCCAAGTATTGGGACTCCGCCACAACCAATTCCAGGCATAAGGGGGTTGTCTTGATTAGGAGTTGAGCAAACCTCAACGCTACCTCCTTTTTTTACACATAGCCATGCCCATCCAGAACCAAATTGTGTCGCGGCTGCTTTAGAAAAAGTAGATTTAAAACCATCCAAAGAACCAAACTCATTCATTATAGCTTGTTTTAATTCACCTGTAAGTTCACCTTTATCAATAGGGCTAATAACTTTCCAAAAGAGACTATGATTGTAATATCCGCCACCGTTATTTCTTAATGCGCTGTTAGACATATCTAAATTATCCATTATTTCTTCAATACTTTTACCTTCAAGTTCAGATCCAGATATTGCCGCATTTAGTTTTGAAGTGTACCCATTGTGATGCTTAGAGTGGTGTATTTCCATTGTTTTCGCATCAATGTTGGGTTCTAAAGCGTCGTACGCATAATCAAGTTTTGGTAATTCAAAAGCCATAATTTAAATTTTTTAATATTATTATAACACAAATTTACATTTTTCAATTAACTTTTACACAGGTATGTTATTAAGATTGTTTATTTTGGTATAAATTAAATTTAGTCAATTGCATGTTTAAAATTTACAACGCATCAGCAGGAAGCGGTAAGACGTATTCTCTTGTAAAAGACTATTTAAAACGCCTTTTTGAATCAAAAGCCTATTTACCTCACAAGCATATTTTGGCTATTACATTTACAAACAAGGCTGTTGATGAAATGAAACAACGCATTTTACAAGCTTTGATTCGTTTTTCAGACTCTGAGATTATTAAATCTAAAGACCCCCTTTTTATAGATTTAGTTGATGAGCTTCAGATCTCTCCAAAAATGGTCTCTGAAAATTCAAAAATATTGCTTCAGAAAATATTACACAATTATGGCGGATTTGAAATCTCCACAATTGACAAATTCAATCAAAGAATCTTAAGAACCTTTTCTTATGACCTAAAACTTTCAAGTAATTTTGAAGTTGAGCTTGACAGCAAATTTTTGATTAAAAAATCTGTTGATTCATTGATTAACAAGGCGGGAAAGGACGATAATCTCACAAGAACACTTATTGATTATGCTATTTCCAAAACAGATGATGATAAAAGTTGGGATATTTCAATTGACTTAAATAAATCTGCGCAACTTTTATTGCAAGAAGATGCAATTTCTTACATAAACACTTTTATTGATAAGAGTTTGACTTCTTTTAGTGATTTCAAACTTCAATTAAAAGATGAATTTTTGATTATTGAAAAACATATCATTGATATTTCAAAACAAATTCTAGAACTCATTTCAAAAGCAGGACTTGATTACTCAGATTTTAATAGAAGCTCTATCCCGAAGCATTTTGAAAAGGTAATATTATTGACCCATAAAATGACTTTTAGTAGTAAATGGCACAATGATATTCAAAACTATTCATTTTACACCCAAAAAACAGCAGACAAAGTAAAACAAAGTATTGATTCTTTAGAAGAAGAAATCATTAAGGCATTTGAAATCACCAAAAGAGCTATTTACAAGCTAAAGTATTTAAAAAATATTATTGATAACATAACACCAAATTCTGTATTAGCTCTGATTAACAACGAACTTACGGAAATTAAGAGTAAAAAAAATTTAGTTCTTATCTCGGAGTTTAATAGCATTATTAGTAATGAAATTAAATCTCAACCTACTCCCTTTATTTACGAACGAATTGGAGAGAAATATAATCACATTTTTATTGATGAGTTCCAAGACACATCTACATTGCAATGGCAAAATCTAACTCCATTAGTTCAAAACGTACTTGCCACCCCAGAAAACTCAGTTTTATTGGCTGGAGATGCTAAGCAATCTATTTATAGATGGAGGGGAGGCCACCCAGATCAATTTATGGATTTAATTTATGATCGCGACTCATTTCCTTTCAAGGCTGATATTTTTGACCTTCCAACTAACTTTCGAAGCTCTAAAGAGATAGTAAAATTTAATAATTCATTTTTTAATTACATTTCTAATAGGATTTTTTCAAACAACCATTATCAGAAATTATATAATGATTCTAAACAAAAGGCTAATGATGATCAACCAGGCTTTGTACAGCTTGAATTTTTAGACTTTGAAAGTTTTGAGCAAAGGGTGTTTGCTTATGCTGACAAAGCTTTAGAGATAATTAATTCTACAATTTCTGAAAACTTAAGTATAGACTACAAAGATATTTGCATACTGGTAAGAAAACAGAAGGAAGGAGTAGCTATTGCTAATCATTTGATTAACAATGAAATTCCAATTATTTCAAGTCAAAGCCTATTAATATCCTCATCCAATGAGGTTATGTTTATAATTGCTTTTTTTAAATACATTATTAATTCAAATGATCAAATTTCACATCTATTTTTAATTAATTATATAATTGATAAGTATAAGATTAAACAAGCTCATAGTTTTAGAGAGGAGAGTTTATCCTGCACGCCAAAAGCGTTCTTCAATGCATTAAATACATTTGGTATAAATTTTGAAATCGAAGACTTTTTTAATCAGTCTTTATACGATGCTACTGAAGCCATTATTGGCAATTTCAGTCTAGTTAAATCTTCTGACGCTTATGTGCAATTGTTTTTAGATTTTGTTTTTGAATTTTCACAAAAACATACATCAAACATTTCAAGTTTTGTAGAGTATTTTGAACATAAAAAAGATAGCTTAAGCCTGTCTTCTTCAGAGGGAGTCAATGCAGTTAGAATTCTGACAATACACAAGGCAAAAGGCTTGGAGTTTCCAGTTGTTATTTTTCCTTTTGCAGATTTAAATATTTATAAGGAAATTGAGCCAAAAGAGTGGATTTCTTCATCTCATTTAGATATAAATTTTCCTTATTTACTTATGAATTACAATAAAGATTTTGAGCATTTCAATCAAGACACTAATAAAATATTTAATGAACATCAATCTAAACTTGAGTTAGATAACATTAATTTATTATATGTAGCATTGACAAGAGCCGCCCAACAATTATACGTTATAGGAAAGAAACCCACAGGATCAAGCGTTAATGATTCTCTAAAAACATATTCAGATTTGTTAGTTAACTTCCTTGACTTTAGTGGTAAATGGGAGTCGGGAAAATTCAAATATTGTTTTGGTTCAAGAAAAGAAAATAAATTGAAAAACAAATCTGCTGTAAACAGCATTAAACCAAAGGTATTTTACTCAACCGCCAAGAAAAATTTGAATCTATCAATTATTCAAAGCAAAATCCAAGATAGAAATAGCTTCAAAAATGAAGCTATTAAAAAAGGAAATTTAATTCATTCAATATTAGCTAAAGTCTATGTGAAATCAGATGTTGAGGATGTTATAAATGGATTCTTAAAAGTTGGGCTGATTTCAAAGACTGAATCTGAAGAATTTTCAAAAATTGTTTATTCTATTGTTACTCACCCCAAGCTTAGTTCTTATTATAAAATTGAATCCGAGGTGTTTAACGAAAGAGAGATTTTAACACAAAATGAGCAAATAATAATTCCAGATCGACTAGTTTTGAATAACGATAATGAGGCCGTTATTATTGATTATAAAACTGGAGAACCAAATAAATCTCATAAAGAGCAATTAGAGCATTACGCGGGGGTTGTAAAATCACTTGGCTTCAGAATTGACAAAAAGATATTGATTTATATTTACCCCGAACTCAACATAAAAACTTTTAAATAAACAGGTATGTATTCAAGTATGCAAGAACATTTAAAAAATGAATTGGATTTAATTAAGGATCAAGGCTTATATAAAGAGGAGAGGATAATAGTATCTTCCCAGGGAGCAGAGATAGTATTAGACTCAGGTCAAAAGGTATTAAATTTCTGCGCTAATAATTATTTGGGGCTTTCTTCTCACCCTGAAGTTATCCAAGCAGCCAAAGACACTATGGATACTCACGGATTTGGAATGGCATCAGTCAGATTTATTTGTGGTACTCAAGATATTCATAAGGAGCTAGAGAAACGTATTGCAGATTTTTACCAGACAGAAGACACTATTTTATATGCAGCCGCTTTTGATGCCAATGGTGGTGTTTTTGAACCCTTACTTAACGATCAAGACGCTATAATTTCAGATAGTTTGAATCATGCATCAATTATTGACGGAGTCCGTTTATGTAAAGCCAAGCGATTTCGTTACAAAAATAACGACATGTCTGATTTAGAGTTACAATTAAAAGCTGCAACTAAAAGCGGAGCTAGGTTTAAAATAATTGTAACTGATGGAGTGTTTTCAATGGATGGATTAGTTGCTCCATTAGATAAGATATGCAATTTGGCAGAACAATATGATGCACTAGTTATGATCGATGAGTGCCATGCGGCGGGATTCTTAGGCGATACAGGGAGAGGTACTTTAGAAGCAAAAGGAGTTCTCAATAGAATTGATATTATTACAGGGACTCTTGGCAAAGCTCTTGGAGGAGGAATGGGCGGATATACAACCGGTAAGAAAGAAATAATTTCAATGTTACGACAGCGCTCAAGACCATATTTATTTTCAAATTCATTGGCTCCAGCGCTTGTTGGTGCTTCAATTAAAGTATTTGATTTACTTTCAAATGATACTTCATTAAGGGATCAATTGGAGTGGAATACGGCCTATCTCAAAGAAGAATTAATTAATTTAGGCTTTGATATAATTGATGGAGACTCAGCAATAGTTCCGGTTATGTTATATGACGCAAAATTAGCACAAGAAATGGCTAATTTACTTTTAAAAGAAGGTATTTATGTTATTGGCTTTTTCTATCCAGTAGTTCCTAGGGACAAGGCCAGGATTAGAGTTCAGCTTTCTGCTGCCCATACAAAAGAGCATTTAGATAAAGCAATTTTTGCTTTTGGGAAGGTTGGAAGACTATTAGAAATTATAAAATAGATCCTTTTAGGTTCAAATGATTAGAAGATTTTTCAAATTATACTTGTTTTCTAAATAATACCCCTTATTTTTGCAACAAATTGATAAATCATTCAACAACAGAATTATGAAAAATTATTCATTAAAAGTATTAGCGGCCATAATGTTATTTATGACAGCAGGCACTAACGCACAATCAGAAGATAATCCTTGGCAGATTTCAATTGGTATGACAGCAGTTGACTTTTATCCTGTAGGCCAACATGAACCTGGGCAAGAACTATTTTCAGGAGATAATTTTGAAGATTTTTTCAATGTAAGTGATCATTGGAATATATCTCCTTCAATTTCATATTTATCTGTAGGAAGATATTTAAAAAATAACTTTTCGGTTAATCTTTCTGGTGCATACAATCAGATTGAAAAGTATGGATCTGCAGAAGTAAGTAAATTAGATTATTTCAATTTAAGCGCAAGAGTTGATTACAGCTTTTCAGATTTATTAAACTTAAATAAATTTGAGCCAACAATGGGTATTGGTGGAGGCTACTCATGGCTAGAAGAAGGCCCTTTCAATTCTAATGGGAATAATGATACAAACGAAGTTGTTGGTATGGGAAGTTTTAATACCACATTTGGCCTTACTTATTGGGCTAATGACTACATTGGTTTAACTGTTCAGTCCACTCACAATTATGTAATGCCAAATGATACTGATGTCGTTCAGCAGCATTTTCGCCATTCTTTAGGGCTTACAGTAAGATTTGGAGGAACTGACACTGATGGAGATGGAATATATGATAAAAAAGATGTTTGTCCAGACGTTCCTGGATTAGAAGAATTTAATGGTTGTCCTGATACTGATGGAGATGGCATTCAAGATTCTGAAGATGTTTGTCCTGATACAGCTGGTTTAGCTGAATTCAAAGGATGTCCTGATACAGACGGAGATGGTATTTCTGATAATAATGACTCTTGCCCTAATGTTGCAGGCCTAGCAGATATGGGAGGTTGTCCAGATTCAGATGGTGACGGTATTACAGATAAAAGAGATGGTTGTCCAACTGAAGCAGGACCTAGAGGCAATAGAGGATGTCCTTGGCCAGATGCTGATGGGGATTCAGTAGTTGACAAAGATGACAAATGCCCTAACGAAGCTGGGACTGTTGCAAATGGTGGTTGCCCAGAGACACCAAGTGAAGAAGTTCAAGATAAACTTGCTAGTTATGCAAAGACAATCAATTTTGATTATGGAAAGTCATCAATTAAAGATGAAGCAAATAAAACACTACAAGCAATAGTTGAAATTCTTGTTCAGTACCCTAACGCAAATTTTGTAGTAGAAGGGCATACAGACAGTGTTGGATCGAAAGGCTTCAATCAAAAACTTTCTGAGGAAAGAGCTGCCTCTATAGTAGAGTTCCTTACTTCAAATGGAGTTGATGCTGCAAGACTATCATCAGTTGGTTTTGGAGAAACCTCTCCAGTAGCCTCAAATGATACAAAAGAAGGCATGGCTCAAAATAGACGTGTTGAAGTTAAGTTAGCTAACTAGGCATAAGATAATTTTTAAAAATTAAATTTTAAACGCTTCACAATTGTGAAGCGTTTTTTATTTTTATACCATGCATAGTTTCATCGATAATGTTGTTAGGCAAGTAATATCTTCGCAAAAAAAAATTTCTAAATGCACTTTTATTCTTCCAAGTAAGAGAGCAGGGTTGTTCTTGAAACAATCTATAAAAACCAATTTAAAGGCCCCTTCAATTTTACCTGAAATTTACTCGATTGAAGAATTTATTGAGCAATTATCTCAACTAAAAAATATTGATAATATTGAAGCATTATTTGAATTTTATAATGTTTATAAAGACTTAACACCTCTAAAAGATCTTGAGCCTTTTAGCAGATTCTCAAGATGGGCTTCAGTCATGTTACAAGACTTCAATGAAATTGACAGAAATTTAATACCACCAAACAAAATTTTCAATTATTTAGATGCTATTCACGATATTAACCATTGGTCCTTAGATTCAACTCCAACTAAAATGGTTAAGGACTATTTAAAGTTTTGGAAAAAAATTAATCTTTATTATAATAATTTTTCAAAGCAATTACTTAATAATGGGGCTGCTTACCAGGGGTTGGGTTATAAAGTGGCTGTTCAAAATCTTGATAATTATATAAATAATACAAGTCGAAAATCTCATATATTTTTGGGGTTCAACGCTCTTAATAAGTCAGAAGAATTAATTTTTCAGCGATTATTAGAAGGAGGAATTGCTGAGGTTTTTTGGGATTGCGACAGAACTTTCTTAGATAGTAAATTTCATGATTCTGGATTATTCATGAGGAATTATATTAAAACCTGGCCGTATTACAAGAAAAATAAATTCAATTTAAAATCGGATAACTTTAAGTCTTCAAAAAAAATTAATATTACAGGAGCTACAAAGCATATTGGTCAGGTTAAATATGCAGCTGAACTTTTATTTGAGTTGCATAAAAAAAATAATTTAAAAAATACAGCTGTTGTATTGGCAGATGAAGCTTTGCTTTTACCTTTAATCAATTCTATACCACCTGAAATAGGCGGTATAAACATAACAATGGGTTTCCCAATGTCACAAGCTCCATTAAATTCATTAATATCTAGCTGGTTTAAAATTCACAGCACTCAGGGCGGTTTATTTTATTATAAGGATGTCATTGATTTAATTTCTAACCCCCAACTTAATCAGCTGTTTAATAATGTGCAACACAACTCAGCAAATAATTTGATTCGAAGTCTTAAATCACAGAATATTACTGAAGTTACTTTAGAGGGAATTTTAGAGTTAGACCCAAAAATTTATAATTTATCGATCTTGCTTTTTGATGACTGCAAAGGAGATGTGGGTAATTGTATTGAACGACTACTTATTTTGTTAGATAAAATCGGAAATGTTTTTGATAAAAACAGTAACAAATTAATATCAGAATACGCCATTCGATTTTATGAACTCATAGAAAAAATTAAAAGTTTTAATTCAAAATATAACATTGTTGATTCCATTAAGACTTTAGAAAGTTTGTTTAATGAAGTTGTAGGTAAAGAAAGGTTAAATTTCAATGGAGACCCTTTTAGTGGTCTTCAAATTATGGGTATGCTGGAAACACGCGCTATAGATTATGAAACAGTGATTATATTATCATTAAATGAGGGCATAATTCCAGCAGGTAAATCTCAGAATTCATATATACCTTTTGATGTTAAGATAGAAAATGGCCTTCCCACATATAAAGAAAAAGACGCAATATATACATATCATTTTTACAGGCTATTGCATAGGGCAAAAGACGTGCAGTTAATCTATAATACTCATTCTGATTCTATTAGGGGTTCTGAACCTAGTCGTTTTTTAACTCAGCTTCAAACACAAGATATTCATAAGTGCAATCATCAAATATTAGCGCCTGAAATAATTCAACCAAAAAAATCTGTAATTAAAATAAATAAGACACTTGATATTATTTCTAAACTTAAGATAATTGCTGACAAAGGTTTTTCCCCTTCGTCTTTAGCTCAGTATATAAGAAACCCAATTGATTTCTATAATTTTAAAGTTTTGGGGATAAGAGAGCTTGATGGAGTTGAGGAAACTATTGAAGCTAAAACCTTTGGAAATATTATACACTACACTTTAGAAGAATTATATAAACCCTTTGAAGGCCAATTTTTAAAATCGGAAGAATTAAAAAAATTAATTCCAAAGCTTGATAAGGTAATTATGAAATTTTATAATAGGGCATATAAAAATGGAAATATTACTAGGGGTAAAAACCTAATTAGTTTTGAAATTGCTAAAAGATACATTAGTAATTTTATAAGACAGGAAATAAATAATTTGGATAAAGGACATAAGATTAAAATTTATGCAGTTGAAAAGCAAGTAGAAACCATTCTTAATCATCCAAGTATCAGAATTCCTGTTCGTTTGAAAGGTAGTATTGACAGACTGGATAGTTTTGATGGAGTCTTTCGTATTATAGATTATAAAACGTCCAAAGTTTCACAATCAGATTTAAATCTGATTAATTTGTTAGAGGTTATAAATGATTATAAAAAGTATAATAAAATATTTCAATTATTAATGTATGCTTACATTTTAATTGACACGGAAGAGTTTCAGCCTCCCTTTGAGTTAGGGATTTACTCTTTTAAAAATTTAAAATCCGGATTTTTAAAGCTCAAATTAAAAGATAAATCATTAATAACTCAGGGCGTCAGCAATCCAATTGATGATAGTCTTATTAATGGTTTTGAAGAACAGTTAGCATTGTTATTGAATGATATTTTTTGTGTTGAAAAGGATTTTGTTGAAAAGGAGGTTTGATATGTTGTCTATAAAAAACAAACTAATTGAAGTTGAAAACAAGCGCCCAATAATATATGACTTAATATATGATAAAAGTAAAATAAATTCTCCTGTTATTGTTTTTTGCCATGGATATAAAGGTTTCAAGGATTGGGGTTGTTGGCCGATAATGGCTAAGAGTTTTGCCTCTAAAGGCTTTGCTTTTTTTAAGTTTAATTTTTCTTTTAATGGAGGCACAGTTAATAATCCAATTGACTTTCCAGATCTTAAGGCGTTTAGTGAGAATAATTATTCCAAAGAGCTCTCCAACATTAATGATGTGATTGATTGGATTACAAACGAATATGAAGATAATCAAGCATTAGACACAGAAAATATAATCTTAATGGGGCATAGCAGAGGAGGAGGAATAGCAACTATTTATGCATCTGAAGATAGTCGAATTAAAAAACTCATTACTTTAGCAGGAGTTAGTGATTATGAATCTAGATTTCCAAAAGGGGAAGCATTTTGCGAATGGAAGTCTAATGGTGTGTATTATGTTAAAAATTCTAGGACAAATCAAGACATGCCTCATAAATTTCAATTCTACAAAGACTTTATAGAAAATAAGACGCGGTTAACAATTTCTAAATCTGCAAAGAGATTAAAAATCCCCCATCTTATTGTTCATGGGGATAATGATTCTTCTGTAGACTTTTCTGAAGCAATGAGTTTAAGTTCGTGGAGCCCAAAAGGGGTATTATGCAGAATTAAGGGAGCTAATCATGTTTTTGGCGCTAAACACCCCTGGAAAAGCACTAAAATGCCTGTGGATTTAGACTCTGTATGTACGAAAACGATTGATTTTATTAACAATTAGCTCTACTTCTTAAAAAAAAGGCTATTTATCTGTAGATTTTTTTGGTATTACCAAAGTAATTTTTGTAATTTGGTTTAAAATAAAATTATATTATGGGATATTCATTTAAAAATAGCAAAGGAAAAACGTATTATTTACACACAAAAGACGTTGTATTAAAAGGCGGAAGAAATCAAACGATTTATTATTTCGCTAAAGATGAGCGTTCTAATTCATGCGACCTTCCTGCTGGGAAAAAGATTGTAGAAAATGAAAAAACTGGACTTCCATTCGTTAAGTCTGTTTAAATAATTTTCAAACGATTAAAAAAACCCCCGCTTTTTCAAAAGCGGGGGTTTTTATTTTGTAATAAATGTTTTTATTCTAAGCTCATGGCAGCATTGTACGCTGTAGGGTCAAAAGCGTTGTAGGCCTCAACAGCTTTACCGTTTTCCCATCGAAACCAAGCATATCCTTTAGCTTCTATTGTTTCACCACTTTTTTTACTAGTGCCACTCCACTTATACCAAACATTAGTGTATATTTTATTGTCATTGTAATACATAGTAGCATTATAGACATCACTGTGATTAATATTATTAAAGTATTTATGACCCTCTCCAAATGCATTAACTGCATCTTCAGCAAACATCTTCGTATCATTTATCCAATAAACTGCACCTTCTGAAAAAATTTCTTTTGCAGAACTCATATCATTTTTTCTATAAGCACTCATGAACTGATCAACCATAGCTGTATACTTATCCTCGTCAAGGATATAACCAGACATTGGTTTATCATCTTTTAGCGATTCGTTCGTGTTTTCTTCAGATTTGCTAGAATCTCCTATACTAAAGTTAACTGCACAACTTGAAAAAAGTAATAGTACAATAAAAATAGAAATGTTTTTCATAGTGTATTTGTGTTTATGTTATAGCGATATGACGTTTAAACAATGTAAATGTTACATTGATTTTATTACAGGAGCTCCAATAATACCACTTACACAATATTCACCTGTTAGGTTTATAAGCTCTGTAAACATTGCTTCACGCTCTTGACCAAGTTTCATATGCATTTGAGCGCCATCAGGCCCATTATATATCTCTGTTAAACCGTAAAGTGTAAATCCAGTTTCACCACTATTTGGATCTAAAGGATTATTATATTCAGGACTTTTCATCACGGAATAGGAGAGAATAACAGGCTCTATATTTCCATCGATGTGATGAGTTTCTCTCATAAAAGATTCATGAGTTTCTAAAAACTTTTCCATGCGCTCTGTGTCATTATTAGGGACTTTAAAGGCCACATGAAATCCGATACAACCAGTTTTAATCTTCATTATATTTAGATAACTTAATATTAATTTTTAATCCTCAGGTATAATATAGTCACCTTTGGTTTGGTACCACATTTTAAGTTTACCGTCAACAATTTGATACCATTCTATATAAGTTCCATCATTTCCAGAAAATTGGGCATTTACCCATTGGCCGTCTTGGTTGGTTGACTCTGGATCTTTAGAACCTTTAGGATATACAGAAAAAGCATAGTTAGTTTTCCATCCCCATTCTTGGCCCTTTTCAAGTGATTCAATGTATTCTGATTCAATTTTATCAACAAATTCTTGGCCAGTTGAAACAGTGTGTCCATCTTCAAATATAAACATACCGCCGTCTTCAATCATGCTTTTCATTGTACTGTAATCCCTTGACGCCCATGCTTTATCTAGGGCTTTAAAAACTTCAACACTGGATTGATCACCAAGATATACAGATTGACCCTCATATGGGCCAAAACCATTGGTTTGTTCTACAACTTTTTCATCGCAATTGATCAAAATAGCAAATGACAATAGCAAAAGAGTTTTTTTCATTTTTATTGAAGTTTTTCTGGTTAATTCCAAATTTATGCAATTATAGTTGCATAATAAAATAAAAATGTATTTAAAATAATAAATAATATTAAAATTATAATATTAAAATAAAATCGTGTCAAAAATTGAATATTATTTAATTGAAAAATTTTTGATTAATAATTAAAGCTTAGTTGTGTTAGTTTTTACAGCTTCAGAAAAGTAAAATTTGAATTTAATACCATTTTTTGTTTTAATTAAGTAAGTGCTTTCAAGCCACTCAAAATCAAGTCTGACTTTGCCTTCAGGAGTGTTTATAATAAATTCTCCAAACTGGGTAAGACTAATATGCGCTGAATTTATGTCTGAGTCAATTTTTATATTTTCAAATCTGCGTTTGCTGCTGACAATATCGAACGTTTTTACAAATTCTATAAATTCATCTTTTGAATATCTTCGGCTATTTTCAAAAATAAAAAAGTCTTCAGTCACTAAAGCTCCTAAGTTGTCTAGGTCGTTATCAAGTACATTAAAAAAATTTTCAAAGGATGTCATAACTTGGTCTTCAGAAATTTTTGAAGGCGACGAGCATGAGCACATTCCAATAAGTGCAGTTAATAAAATTATTTTTTTCATTTTTTTCATTTTTATAATGAGCAGCTCATGTCTGTACCACAACATTGTGGAGATTTAATTTTTCCTTCACAGGATGGGCATTGCGAGATTTGAACTTCAGATCCATCATCAAGCGAAAGAAAGCCATTTTCTAATGGAATGTCGCATTTGCCACAATTTGCCTTAACTGACATTCCGCATTTATTGCATTCGTATGTTGTCATTTTATTAATTTTTATTAAATATAATAATTTATTGGTTAGTCAAAAGATAGTCAATTGCTAATGTTGACATAGACTTAATTCCAGTTAGCATTGCCGAATCATCTACATAGAAATCTGGTGTATGATGTGGAGCAGCTATTTTTGGATCTGTTCCTTTTTTTGCTCCACCAATGAAGAAATACATTCCAGGCACTTCTTTTTGAAAAAAGGAAAAGTCTTCTGCTCCAGTAATAGCTGTCATGAAATGAACATTATTTTCACCATTAATTCTTTTTAGCGAAGGGAGCATTAACTCATATAATTCTGGGTCATTGTAAGTTATTGGATAGCTTACTTGATAGGTTATTTTTGCCTTTGCATTATTTGCTTTTGCAGTATTATGTACAATTTCTTCAAGTCTTTTCAAAACAGTTTGCTTCATAGATTCATCCAATGTCCTTATTGTCCCAAGCATATATAAACTTTCAGGAATTATATTGCTTCTTACCCCTCCATGGATACTACCTATTGTGACAACTGCAGCAGCTTCTGTAAGAGGCAGGTTTCGGCTTACAATTGTCTGAATATTATTTACGATTTGCGATGCTGTCACAATTGGATCTATTCCAGTCCATGGTGTTGACCCGTGGGTTTGAGTCCCTTCAA
>JAYNFX010000022.1:0-27164 GCA_038106885.1 Flavobacteriaceae bacterium
GATGTAAGTAAAAAAACTGTTCCAAATATTAAGCTTGCTTTGTTTGATTTTTTCATGTTTTATAATTTATAAATTGTTTTTTAATATTTTATGGACATTAACTTCATACACTAAAGTGGTATTAGGTTTAATTTTTTTTTCTGAATCTCCATAAAGACCATATGCTAAATATGAGGGAAAAATGAAAGTTGTTATATCTCCTTCGCTCATTAACTTAAATCCTTCTCTCAAACCTGATATAATATCTTGTTGTTCCATGCGGTAGGTTTGTTGTTTAGCATTAAAACTAAATTGTTTTTCTCCATTTATTGTCATACATTCAAAAGTATAAAATATTATGTCTCCAAATTTTGGTTTATATTTTGATTTATTTTTTTTTATTTCGTTATGATACCAAAACCCGTAATTTGAACGAGTGAATTTTTTTTTTGATTTATTTATGAAATCAAAAATTTCATTGTTTTGTTCGTTATTAAAGTCTATATTTCTTTTGACTGAATAATCAATAAAATTCCCAGTCTTGTATAGCTTTGGTGGCCTTGGACTATCATTTTTACAATTAAAAAGTATAATTAATAAAAAATAAAATATCCTCTTTTTAATCATTTAATAAATCTTTATTAGATGATACAATTGATTTAAAAAGCTTTACAGTGTTTTCTATAGAATCATAACTTTTACCACCTGAAGCATTTTTGTGACCACCTCCATTAAAATACTTTTTAGCAATTTGATTAACATCAATATTTCCTTTTGATCGAAGTGATATTTTTATTATTTCTTCTTCTTTGTTTTCAATAAATATAGCTGTTAATTTAACACCCTTGATAGATAGGCCATAATTGACCAACCCTTCTGTGTCACCTTTCTTGTAAGCGCATTGGTCTAGTTCTGATTGTGATAATGTTATAAATGAAGCATTCGAATCAATTAGTCTTAGATTATTTAAAGCTATTCCAATAAGTTTTAATTTTTCAACACTATTGTTATCATAAATATTGTTATGAATTTTTGAGTGATTAACTCCGTTTTCAATTAATGTTGCTACAACTCTATGTGTTGTTGGTGAAGTTTTAGGAAATCTAAATGAAGCTGTATCCGTCATGATTCCTGTATATAGAGCTGTTCCTATTTCTTTATTTATCATTTTCCCATCTCCAAGTCTTTCAATAAAATGATATATCATTTCACATGTTGACCCCATCTTTGTATCAGAGTAAATGTAGTCTGCATACTCTTCAGGCTGTTCATGATGATCAATCATAATTTTTATTGCAGAGGTATTTTTAATTATATGTTTAATCTCACCACATCGATTTAAAGAATTAAAATCAAGAGTAAAGATTATATCAATTTTATTTAAAAATTCACTTGCTTCCTTAGGATGAGAATCATAATTTATGATTTTATCTGTTCCTGGAATCCATTTTAAAAAATCTGGATAATTATTTGGAGAAATAACTCTTACATTATGTTTTTTTTGAACGAGATAGTTACTAAGCCCAAGTGAAGAACCTATTGCATCACCATCTGGGTTTATATGAGGAATAATAGCAACTCTTTTGGGTGTATTTATTAGGGCTTTTAATGTCTCAAAAGTTAAATTTTTCATAAGTTTCAAAGATACAATATTTATAAGTACATCTGAAAATGATTTTCATTTCAAAATCATTACTTTTGCACCTATTAAATTTAAATTTATGACAAACAATAGAACATTTACAATGCTTAAGCCAGATTCAGTTGAAAAAGGTAATATTGGAGCAATTCTAGAAAAAATTACTGCCTCTGGATTTAAAGTAGTTGCAATGAAATTAACTCAACTTACTGTTCCTGATGCTGAGAAATTTTATGATATTCATAGCGATAAACCATTTTTTTCAGATTTAGTTGGATACATGACTCGTGGGCCAATTGTAGCTGCTGTTTTGGAAAAAGAAAATGCAGTTGATGACTTTAGAACATTAATTGGATCAACAAATCCAGCAGAAGCTGCTGAAGGTACTATTCGAAATATGTTTGCAGATTCTATAAGCGAAAACGCAGTTCACGGAAGTGATAGTAATGAAAATGCTGCAATTGAAAGTGCTTTTCATTTCTCTGCTAGAGAGATGTTTTAATTCAATTTTTTTGGAAAGTTAATAAACCACACAAAGTTGTGGTTTTTTTATTTTAAAATAATTTTATCGACAACTTCTTTTCCTAATTCATCATTAATTAGCTTAATAATTTTATCTTTTCCATAACTAAGCTCTTCTCTTAATACTGATGAACTAAGATTAACATATAAAGTTTTGTTTTGTAATCTAACATTAGTAGTATAGTTCTGAACTCCTTTTCCAAGTAGTTCACGCCATGCTGCTCCAACTCTAACATTATCTAAACCTTTTTCAAGTTTATTATCCTTAACAAAAGAGGATAGTATATCTTGTATTTTTTGATTTTTATTAAGTCTTTTTTTCATCAGTTAAGTTCTAATGGTTTATAGACTTTGTAGTTATAAACCATGCCTTTATCATTTTTTATTGAAAGATTAGTTTTATTTACTTTGGTTATTTCCTCAACAAAAATAGTGTTGTTATCTTCATATACAATCATTAGACGTTTGTTAAATTTAATTTCTAATTTAAAATTTAATTGGTCCTTTGAAGTTGTGTATGAGCCGTTAAAGTTAGGTTTTAATTTCTTTCTAAAACCACTTAGGTCATTATTAATTCTAAAGTAATCAATCTCTTGACTAATTTTAAATTCTTTTAAAAGTTTACCGTTTTTGTAAACATTTTCAATCTCCCAATATCCATTTATGAATTCGATATAATCAACTGGGTGGGGTTTACAGCCAAAAAAAAACAAAGTCGTAAGAAATAGTACTTTTTTCACAGTTTAAAAATTTCATAATTATCATGGGCACTTTTGACTACATTTTCAGTTCTTTTTGCATCAGTATCAGATATAAACAATTGGCCAAAATTAGAATCATTTACCATTTTGATTATTTGTTTAACTCTTTTAGAATCTAATTTATCAAAAATATCATCTAATAATAAAATAGGGGAGTTTCCACTTTTAGCTTTTAACACTTCGTATTGAGCTAATTTCAAAGCTATTAAAAAAGATTTTTGCTGTCCCTGACTACCAAATTTCTTTATTGGGTAATTTCCTATCAAAAATTCAATATCATCTTTGTGAATTCCCGCACTAGTATATTGTAAAACTTTATCTTTTTCAATATTAGAAATTAATAAATCTTGTAGTCTATGATTTTTGAGTTGACTTTTGTAGTTTAGATTAACTTTTTCTTTATTGTTACTTATAATACTATATTTTTCAAAAAAAATAGGAGTAAATAATTCTAAAAATTCTTTTCTTTTATTAAATATGAGGTTTCCAATTTTTGAAAGTTGTTCATCATATATCTCAATTGTATCATGATCGAATGTACGGCTTAAATAAAATTGTTTTAATAATGAGTTTCTTTGAGATAAAATCTTATTATATCTAATTATTTGATCTAAATATATTTTATCGTTCTGCGAAATTACCCCATCAATGAACTTTCTCCTTAAATCACTGCCCTCAGTTATTAGGTCACGATCTACAGGTGAAATAATTACCAAAGGTAATAGTCCAATATGATCGCTAAAACGGTTGTAAGATTTTGAATTACGTTTTATAACTTTCTTTCCTCCTTTTTTTAGTGACACTATAATTTTTTCTTCTTTTAAATCCTTCGAATATCTCCCATCAACAACAAAAAAATCTTCACCGTGCTTTATGTTCTGTGATGCGATTGGATTGAAATAGCTTTTGCCAAACGAAAGATGATATATAGCATCAAGAATATTGGTTTTTCCAACTCCATTTGATCCTACAAAACAATTTACTTTACTATTAAATTCAAAAGTTTGATTTTTGAAGTTTTTATAATTGATAAGATTGAGTGTTTTAAGGTGCATTTTTAAGATCAAATAAATTTATTGTAAATTGGAAATATTACAGTGTTAATTATGATGCAAAATATTGAAAAATAACAAATAAATTAGTATTTTTTTTAGAATAAAATCATATTTTTGCGCTCAGAATTTATAATATTATGGCTACTTATAAAAAGCGTGGGGGTAAACCCAGAACTAAGTTAGATAAGCAACAGTCTATTGAAGATGGATCAACAACTGCAGAAGTATTTAATACACTCGATGAGGGAGCTTCAAAAACTGAGCAGTGGGTTGTTGCAAATCAAAAATATATTTTTTTAATAGTTGGTTTTTCAGCATTTATTATTTTAGGATTTTTGGGATATGATAAATTTATTCAACAGCCTAAAGAGAGTAAAGCGATGAATGACATGTATACTGCGCAGACGTATTTTGATGAAGCTATATCATCTGTAAATCAAGATTCACTTTTTAATTTATCACTCAATGGTGATGGTATTAAATATGGCATGTTAGATATAGCAGATATTTACTCAGGAACAAATGCTGGTAATTTAGCTAATTATTATGCCGGAATGGCCTTTTTGAACATGAAAGATTATGCTAAGGCTATCGAATATTTAAATGAATTTAGTTCTGAAGATGATGTTTTAGGACCCATATCAAGAGGCGGCATTGGAGATGCTTTTGTTCAACTTGAGCAACTTGAAGATGCATTTGATTATTATATCCAGGCTGCTGATTTAAGAACTAATAACTATACAACTCCTATGTATTTACTAAAAGCTGGAGTAATAGGTTTAAAGATCGGGGAATTTGATAAGTCGTTACTTTATTTCAATAAAATTAAATCTGATTTTCCTGAAAGTACTGAGGCCAAGGATATTGATGTTTTTATCGGAAAAGCAGAAGCCCTAAATTAAAAATTTATGGCTACGGCTAACAAAAACCTATCGGATTACGACAAATCATTATACGCTGATGCCGTAAATTTTAAAATCGGTATTGCAGTTTCTGATTGGAATTTTAATATTACTCAAAATTTACTAAAAGGAACTTTAGATACATTATTAGATTGCGGTGTTTTAAAAAATAACATCTTAGTTAAACATGTCCCTGGTAGCTTTGAGCTTGTTTATGGTGCAAAAAAGTTGCAATCAAAAGATTTAGATGCAGTTATTGTTATTGGCTGTTTGATCAGGGGAGAAACTAGTCATTTTGATTATGTTTGTAAAGGAGTTACTGATGGTATACGAGATTTAAATATTCTAAATGATGTTCCTGTAATTTTTTGTGTTTTGACCGATAATACAATACAACAATCGATTGATCGCAGTGGAGGTAAGCATGGTAACAAAGGGGTTGAGGCTGCTATATCTGCTTTAAAAATGATAAATTTTAATAAGGATTTATAATTCTTTTTAAATTTATTTATTCATACTTTATTCACTATTAAATTTTGAGTATTTTTGATTTGATTTCTCATTACACCAAAACAAATGGGTCTTTTCAAGCTAAAAAAAAACAAAAGATTTAATTATAAACCACGCTTCTACAAAGGAGTTGGAAATCCCTTTGAATTAAAGCATAAATTTGAGGACCAACGCACAACTGTTGAAAAAAATAATTTAAAAAAAACTTTTAAAATTGCTTTAAATGATTTGAAATCATACGATATCAAATCCTTAAGAATAATAATTATAGTTTCATTTCTTTTATCATTATTATTTCTATTTATTATTGAATTTGATTTGACAATTTTTATTAAATGACAAATGTAATTAAACTTTTACCGGATCATGTTGCAAATCAAATTGCTGCTGGAGAGGTCGTGCAACGTCCTTCTTCTGTAGTAAAGGAGTTACTTGAAAATTCTATTGATGCAAATTCAACTGATATCAAGTTATTTATAAAAAATTCTGGGAAAACATTAATACAAGTGGTAGACAATGGAAAGGGCATGAGTTTCAAAGATGCTCGGATGTGTTTTGAACGACATGCGACATCAAAAATTTCCTCTGCTAAAGATTTATTTAGTTTGAATACAAAAGGGTTTCGTGGTGAGGCTTTATCAAGTATAGCAGCTATTTCTCATGTTGAGCTTAAAACAAAGACAAAGTTAGATAAACTTGGAAGTTTAATAAAAATAGAAGGAAGCGAAATAAAGCTTGAAGATTCAATTTCAGTCTCTGATGGCACCTCTTTAGCAGTTAAAAATTTATTTTTTAATATTCCTGCAAGGAGAAATTTTTTAAAATCTGATACGGTTGAGTTAAGACATATTATTGATGAATTTCATCGTGTAGTTTTAGCTCATCCTAAAATTAATTTCTCAATGTTTCACAATGGAAATGACATTTTTGATTTACGAAGTGAAAATTTTAGACAACGTATAATACACGTTTTTGGCAACAGAATGAATGAAAAATTAGTTCCTGTCGATGAGAATACTGAATTGTTGAAAATTTCTGGTTTTGTGGGTAAACCAGAATTTGCAAAAAAATCAAGAGGTGAACAGTTTTTTTTCGTCAACCAACGTTTTATTAAAAGTTCATATTTGAACCATGCTGTGATTTCTGCTTTTGATGGACTGTTAGCTCCAAAAAAAATTCCATCTTATTTTTTGAATCTTTCGGTAGATCCTAATAGTATTGATATTAATATCCATCCAACAAAAACAGAGATTAAGTTCGATGATGAACCTACACTATATGCTTTGCTCAGAGCTGCGGTGAAGCACAGTTTAGGTCAATTTAATATTGCTCCAGTTTTAGATTTTGAGAGAAATTCTTCTTTTGATACGCCTTACAGTTCTAATATTAATTCTTTTGTAACACCTAAAATTGAAGTTGATCCTGAATTTAATCCTTTTAACAAGAACGAATCTTATAATTTTAGTTCAACTCATTCAGATGATTTTTATATTGGAATAAATTCAAAATCTAACAATAAATTAGAACCACTCAGCGAAATTGAGTTTGAATCTAATTCTATACAGTCAAGTATTTTTGATAATGATGAAATAAAAAATTCTAATAATACTTTTCAACTTTTAAACAAGTATATTTTATGTAAAATTAAATCAGGCTTAATGGTTGTTGATCAAAATAGAGCTCACCAACGAGTGCTATATGAGGGCTTTTTGAAACAGTTTACTTTAGAAACACCTACAATTCAAAATCTTCTATTTCCACTAAATTTAAATTTAACTTCTGATGAATTGAAGATTATAAAAGATATTGAAATTCAACTGAAACAAACAGGCTTTAGTATATCTGAATATAATAAGGATGGACTTTTTTTAAATGCTATTCCAGTTGGTGTAAAAGAATCAAACGTTCCAAGTATTTTTGAAGAATTAATTTCTGATATCAAAAGCGAAGTTCCAAACATTAATTTTAGCTATAGTGATTTAATGGCTAAATTGATAGCAAAGAGCCTAGCTACTCAAAATGGTAAAAAGTTGACTACAGTTGAACAAGAATTCATTGTCAATTCTCTTTTTGCTTGTAAAGAACCAAATCTATCTCCTTCTAACAAGAGAATTTTTATTACCATAGAAATTTCAGATTTAGATTCAAAATTTAATTAATTATGCGTATTTCTCAAACAGTCAAGCATATAATAATAATTAATTGTATAATTTTTTTTGGCACCTCTTTTTTTGGAAATCAATATTTTTTTGATAGAATTTTTGCTCTTTATTATCCAATGAGTGGCTCATTTGAATATTGGCAAATTATAACTCACATGTTTATGCATGGTAATTTTTCTCACCTTCTTTTTAACATGGTTGCCTTGTGGATGTTTGGTACAGCCGTAGAACAAATGTACGGTCAAAGAAAATTTCTATTTTTTTACTTTAGTTGTGGGTTTGGTGCTGTAGGATTAACTTTTTTGGTTTACAATTTTCAAATTTATCCAATTGTAAATTCTTTGGGCTCTGAGGGTTTATCATATAATTTGATTCGAGATATAACCAATTTAAATATAATTGATGGTCAATATTACAGCGTTGATCTTTTATATAACAGAATGTTTAGTGTTTTAGAATCATATGGAAAAACATACAGTTTTATTTCTAGTAATTCTCTTAAATTACTATTTGATCTAAATGTGATGAGTAATGGTGCGATGGTTGGCGCATCAGGCGCTATTATGGGTATTTTGGTTGCTTTTGGTATGTTGAACCCCAATGCTGAATTAATGTTCATTCTTTTCCCTATTCCAATTAAAGCCAAGTATTTTATTCCAGGAATAATATTATTTGACTTATTTTCTGCTATCACAGGAGTAGCAATTTTCAGTCCAAGCAATACAGCTTTTGTTGCTCATATTGGTGGTGCTTTAACAGGTTTTATAATTATGTATTTTTGGAAAAAAAATCAATTTGATAAATTTCGTTGGAATTAATGACAAGTTTGTACCAAGATATTAAAGATAAGCTTACAAGACTTCATGTTCTTGAACAGTTTATTGTTATAAACTCATTTGTATTTATTGTTGTTGGTATAATGAGTTTTTTAATAACTAATGGTCGTTTCCATGTCTTTGAGTTTTTATCTCTTTCTAATGATTTATGGGAATCAATTTTACATCCTTGGTCTTTATTAACATATGGTTTTTTACATCATAGTTTTTCACATTTATTTTTTAATATGCTTTGTTTGTATTTGTTAGCACAAACTTTTTCTAATTTATTTAATGCAAGGATGTCATTAAAGATTTATTTATTAGGGATTATTTCAGGGGGTATTTTATTTTTGATTGCTTCTAGCTTTTTGCCCTTTTTAAGAATAAATAATTCTTTGGTAGGTGCATCAGCTGGACTCTGGGCATGTATTATATTTCTATCTGCTTACATGCCTAATAAGGTTGTTGGTATATTGAGATTTAATTTTAAATTGAAGTATTTGGCTTATGTAATGATAGCTTACAACTTATTAGTCGTCTTTTCTAGCAATTCTGGTGGAGGAATTGCTCATTACGGAGGCGGTCTTTTTGGTTTTTATTATGCTAAAGAACTTCAAAAAGGTCGTGAGACAGGAAGATTTTTAGATTCAATTTTGAATTATTTTAATAAATCAATTAAGACTGTCTACAGAAAAAAGCATAATAATTCTTCAACTAATTTTAAGAAAAACGATAGAAGTGTTTATAATCATCAAAAGCAAATTGATTTAATTTTAGATAAGATTAGTAAAAGTGGTTATGAGAGTTTAACTAAAGAAGAAAAGGATTTTCTTTTTAGAGCAGGTAAAAAATAATTTTTTCTTTGAAACATTTAAATTTATTTAATAAAATTATATTTCTGCTAAATTTATTTGCTGTTATATTATTGCTTCTTTCATATATAATACCATTTTTACCTCCATCAAAATTTGCAGCATTATCAGTTTTAAGTCTTGGGGTTCCATTGTTGTTACTTTTGAATGCATTATTTGTGATTTATTGGACAATTTCACTTAAATCTCAATTGTTTTTATCATTACTGGTTTTAATTTTAGGTATATCGCACATTAAGTCATCTTTTAATTTTAATACTAATTATTCTTTGAATAAAAGATCAATTGAAATAATGAGTTATAATGTTCACTTGTTAAATTTATATGACTGGGTTAAGATTGACAGTGTACCTATTAAGATAAGTAATTTTGTTAAAGAGAAATCTCCAGACATTCTTTGTTTTCAAGAGTTTCAAGCTAGTATTGCACCAAAGTTTAATTACCCTTATCGCTATGGTTCTATTACAGGTAATAAATCTGAACTTGTTATTTTTTCAAAATTTAAATTTTTGAATACAGGTACAATTGAATTTCCTAACTCATCAAATCGTGCAATTTTTGCTGATTTAATAATCAAATCTGATACTGTTCGAGTTTATAACATTCACCTTCAATCAACTGGAATTAATACCGATATGTCTAATCTTGATAGTAATAAATCTGAAGCACTAATCAGACAGTTAAAAAAGAGTTTTACAGCTCAGGAACAACAAGCTAAGCTAATTATATCGCATATTAATAAATCTCCGTTTAAATATATTATTAGTGGAGATTTTAACAATACGTCATATTCATACATATATCGTTTATTAAAATCGAATTTAGTTGACTCTTTTGAGGAAGCTGGTAACGGATTTGGTAGTACATTTTCGTTCAAGTATTATCCTTTAAGAATTGATTTTATTCTTCTTAATTCAAATTTTCAAGTCAATAATCATAAAAATTACAAATTAGAATATTCAGATCACTATCCAATTTCATGTAGTTTTGAAATTCAATAAATTAATGCAATATTTTCGGATGATTTATTAAATATGAAGTTGATTCGGGTCCTAGATTAAACAATAAATCTAGTATACTTAGATTTGATAAATATCCATATTTAATTTTAAATACTTGTATATATGGGGAGGTCTCTATTTTTTTTTTGGATTTATCAACTAGGAATCTAAAATCATTGTCATTTATTTTTTTTTCATATTCAGTAGTAAACTTATAATTTAGATTTAGTTCTAAACAGGAATTAATTTTTTCTATGCATTCTAAATTATAATCCAATAAAAATTTATGATATTTCTCAAATAAAGGTTTTATATCATCTTCATAAAATTCAAAAAAAGGAGATGTCTTATACGCACTTTCAATTGATTTCCAGTGATTTTTTTTCCATGAAACACTATTGTCAATTAATACTTCTTTAGTCATTTGCCGGTTATGTTGAGTGAAATTTATGGGAATATGAAGTCCTAATTTTCCATTTGCAGCGTAAATGTAGCATCTATTTCTAAATGTTTGTTTTTGGTAACTATCTTGTATTTCAAAACAAATATTTTTGTGATTGACGAATACTAAATAATTTGAAATATTTGGAAAATAAGCAGGATAGATTAAACACATTTACTTAATCATTGATTAATTTTCTTTTTTTACGCCATTTTCTATACACATAGTTTCCGAATAAAAGTATAAGAAATGGAATCAAATAAGATCTTCTTTCACCTTCATAATTAACAGTTGTAAAAACTCTATCCCAACGAATTTTATTTATTCCTTTACCATGAGTATTCCAGCTCATCCAAATAAATACAGGTTTTCCAACAATATGATCCTCAGGTACAAAACCCCATCTTCTTGCATCAATAGAATTGTATCTATTGTCACCCATCATCCAATAATAATTTTGTTTAAAAGTGTATTTGTCAATAATATTTCCATTTAAAATTATATCTCTTCCTTTTGAGTATATAATATTCCCTTCGTATTCAGAAATAACTCTTTTATATATTGGTAAATTCCTTTGATTTAAAATTATTGTCTCTCCTTTTTTCGGTATATATACAGGTCCAAAATGTGCTATATTCCATGGATATTCTGGATCTTGAGGAAATATATCTTTATCAGCATAATTCTTAGGTATATTCATTTTATTTATGCTGGCTACACTTGGGTGGTTTTTGAATTTCATTGCGTTTTCTTCAGTAGAAGCTGATAGTCTAAATGCTGCATTAGATCTTTGTATACCATCAGTTATATCATAATATGTTTTTAATCTTTTATCAATATTTCTACTAAAATTTTTGCCAGTTTTAATTGTTCCATCATAGCTAAACTGAATCTTTGCTCTGCTAGGTAATTTATTTTTTTTACCATTTATAAACACTATCCCGTCTCGAATTTCTAAACTATCTCCAGGAAGTCCTACACAACGCTTAACTAAATTTGTTTTTTTATCTATCGGTTTATAATAATTTCTTTTAGGTTTAAAATCATTCATATCCAAAAGAGTGTCTGCAGGTTGATTAAAAACAACTATCTCATTTCTTTTCACCTTATCCCAGCCAGGAAGTCTTAAGTATGGTAATTGAAATTTGTTTAAAAATGATACATTTTTCTCTTCTATTTTATCATTGAACAAATATGATTTTCTTTTTGTTAGTGGAATTGTATCGTGAACCATCGGTAAACTTAAAGTCGTCATAGGTATCCTAGCACCATAATGCATTTTACTAACAATTAAAAAATCTCCAACAAGTAATGATTTTTCTAGAGATGAAGACGGAATAACAAATGGCTGTAAAAAATAAATATGTACTGTGCTTGCTACAACTATTGCAAATAACATTGAGTTTATAAATTGACCTGATGAAGAGCTTGGCTCAGGATTACGATTTTTAACATGTGTTACTTCAATAATATAATTAAGATAGTAGCTATAAAGCCCAAGACTTATAACAGCAATAAGGGTGTCAATATTTTTATTTTTTCCAAAGCTTCGAGCCGTTTCAACCCATATTACAGGAAACATTACACAATTTACTACTGGAAGAAAGATAAAGAAAATCCAATACCAAGGTCTGTTAATTATTTTAAAAAGTACAATAGCATTATATACAGGCACAAAGGCTTTCCATGCTTTTTCACCAGCTATTTTATATAGCTTCCATGTTCCTATTCCATGAATTAATTGAATTACTAATCCAAAGTAAAACCATTCTTGTAAATTCATATAAAAATATTTTTAACCATTAATATTTAAAACATCTTTCATTGAAAAAACTCCCTTTTTACCAATTAACCACTCTGCTGCTATAATTGCACCTAGACCAAAACCTTCTCTGTTTACAGCAGCATGTTTAATTTTGATTTCATCAATATCAGATTTGTAAATTACCTCGTGAGTACCAGTTTTATCAGAAAGTCTTTGAGCTTCAATACTGATCTCATTTTCTTTAAAATCTTTATTGAGTGACCATTTTTGATAATCAGTTTCTTTGATTATTGATTCAGCTAATGTAATTGCTGTTCCTGAAGGTGCATCAATTTTTTCGATGTGGTGTATTTCTTTCATTTTTATTACATACTCTGGATGATTACTCATGATTTTGGCTAATTGTCTATTTATTTCAAAAAAAATATTTACCCCTAAACTGAAATTTGATGCATACAAAAAAGCACCGTTTTTTTCATTGCAAAGCTTTACAGCTTTGTTGTAATTATCAAGCCACCCTGTTGTGCCTGATATAATAGGAATAGAATTTTCAAGTGCCATGTTGATATTTGAAAAAGCTGCTTTAGGTGTGCTAAAATCAATTGCAACATCTACTTTTTTTAAATCATAATTGATGCTATTTTCATCTATCCTATATATGATTTTATGGCCTCTGTTTTTAGCAATTTTTTCAATTACTTTACCCATTTTACCGTATCCAAAAAGAGCTATTTTCATTGATTTCAAAAATTTAATTTAAATTCAAGGCCTAAATTATAATTATAATCTGGATTGTTAAAATCAATGAATGGCTGAAAAGATAAATTATCGTCAATATTATATTGTAAAAGATGAGCGTCAACATTTGCATCTAAAATATTTAAAACATACATTCCAACTGTGATTAGCATTGAAACTTCTTTATTTCTTTTTAATGTCCTTTGAGCTCTAATTAATGCATCTTCTGAAATAAAAGGTGTTTCGTTTGGGCCATAAAATTCATCATCTGTGAAGCCTGCTAAACGTCTTTTGTAAGCATAACGATATCGATCATAGACTTTGTCATTGTCAAAATAAAAATACAGTGCTGTGCCTATTGCTCCATAAACTATAGGAATTTTCCAATATTTTCTATTGTATGCTTGACCTAAGCCAGGTAATACTGCAGAATAAAAAGCAGATTTAGCTGGTCTTAAAGGATCAGTTTTTATATCACTAAGCAGATGTTTTTTTACTTTTATTTCAGATTTTTTTTCTTTATTCTGAGCGTTTATCAACAGAAAATTTAAAAAAAACAAAAAGATTAGAATTTTTCGAATCACTTTTTTAATAATTTAATAATTCGATTATAGTCTTCTTTTGAGTGAAATGGAATCGTGATATTGCCATTACCATTTTTACAATATTTAATTTGAACTTTATGTCCAAAAAAACTTGATAATTTATTTGCCCCAATTTTAATATGTGATGGTAGAGTAGTAGGGGGCTTTGTTAATGGCTTATTTTTATTGAATTTACTTGTAAGAGCTTCAGTTTCTCTAACCGAAAGTTTGTTTGTTATTACTTTTTCGTAAACTGATAATTGATCCTTCAGATTAATTAAATTTACTATTGCGCGTCCATGACCCATCCCAATAAAACCATCTCTAATCCCTGACTGAACAATAGGATCGAGTTTCAATAATCGAAGATAGTTTGCAATTGTTGATCGTTTCTTTCCAACACGTTGGCTCATTTGATCTTGAGTTAGTTTAACATCATCCATCAATCTTTTATAACTAAGTGCAATTTCAATTGGATCAAGGTCTTTTCTTTGGATGTTTTCAACTAATGCCATTTCTAATGATTCTTGGTCATTGGCTTTTCTAATATAAGCAGGTATAAATTTTAATTTGAGCATTTTTGATGCTCTTAAGCGCCTTTCTCCTGAGACTAATTGAAATTCATTATTTGAAATTCTTCTTACTGTAATGGGCTGGATAACTCCTAATTCTTTAATCGAGCTTGCCAATTCTTTTAATGAATTTTCTTTAAAATTTGATCTTGGTTGAAAAGGATTAACATCAATAAATTCAATTGGGATTTCTTTTACTAATCCAATATTCGATTTAAGAGGCTCAGCATCATATTCACTTGTAGTATTTTTGTTATTAAGAATGGCAGATAGTCCACGTCCTAATACTTGTTTTTTTGTTGCTTTTGCCATAAGTTACTTATTTACTTAATATCTCTTTTGCCAAACTTAGATAATTTGAAGCACCTTTACTACTAACGTCATAATTAATTATGCTTTCCCCATAACTTGGTGCTTCTCCTAATCTAACATTCCTTTGTATTATAGTTTTAAACACCATCTCATTAAAATGGTTTTGTACTTCTTCAACAACTTGATTTGAGAGTCTTAATCTTGAATCATACATAGTTAATAGTAATCCTTCAATGTCTAGTTTTTCGTTATGTATTTTTTGAACACTTTTGACAGTATTTAAAAGTTTTCCTAATCCTTCAAGGGCAAAATACTCACATTGTATAGGAATTATTAAAGAGTCTGCAGCGGTTAGCGCATTAAGTGTTAGCAAGCCTAGAGATGGAGCACAATCTATTAATATGTAATCGTATTTATCAATTACCTGATTTAAAGAATTTTTTAGCATGTATTCACGATTTTCAACATCTACTAATTCAATTTCAACAGCAACAAGATCTATGTTAGCTGGTATTATATCAACATTAGGAGATGAAGTGGTAGTAATCGCTTCAAAAACATCACAATTATTTTCAAGAAGATGATATGTACTGAATTTAATTTTTTCTGTATCAATTCCTAGTCCAGAGCTTGCGTTAGCTTGAGGATCAGAATCGATTAGTAAGACTTTTTTTTCAAGCACTCCTAGGCAAGCAGCTAAATTAACGCTAGTTGTTGTTTTTCCAACACCACCTTTTTGGTTTGCTATCGCAATAATTTTGCCCATTTATTATCATTGAATTATTGTAAAAATACAATTTATTGTTTGTAATAGAAATCAATATTTTTAAGAATTTCAACAACTTTTTAACTGTTGAATAACAGTTAATTTAATAATATATCAAGAACTGTTATTGCAGCTTTACTAATTTTAGTCCCAGGTCCAAATACTGCGGTAGCACCCGAATCAAATAGCACTTGATAATCTTGAGGTGGAATAACTCCTCCGACAATTATCATTATGTCATCTCTACCATATTGTTTTAGATTTTCAATAACCTTTGGAACAAGTGTTTTGTGTCCTCCAGCAAGAGAAGATATTCCTAAAATATGTACATCATTTTCAACTGCTTGTTTTGCAGACTCCTTTGCAGTTTGGAATAGTGGACCTATATCAACATCAAATCCTATATCAGCATAACCAGTTGCAACAATTTTAGCCCCTCTGTCATGGCCATCTTGTCCAATTTTAGCAATCATAATCCTTGGTCTTCTGCCTTCTTTTTCAGCAAATTCATTTGCCATTTTTTTTGCTTTTTCGAAATCAGGATCCATATCGAGTTCTTTTTTATATACTCCCGTAATTGATTTTATACTTGCGTTATACCTTCCATAGGCATTTTCCAATGCTGAACTAATTTCACCAAGTGTTGCTCTTGCCAATGCTGCTTCAATTGATAAAGCTAATAAATTATTAGATTTATTTTTTGCTGCATAAGTTATCTTTTTTAAACAACTTATAACTTGATTATTATCTCTATTACTTTTTAATTTTTCTAAACGTTTAATTTGCTGTTTTCGTACAATATTATTATCAACTTCAAGGATATGTAATGGGTCTTCATAATCAAGTTTAAACTTGTTAACTCCAACAATTATATCTTTCCCTGAATCAATTCTTGCTTGCTTCTTTGCGGCTACTTCTTCAATTTTTAATTTTGGTAAACCAGCTTCAATGGCTTTTGTCATTCCGCCTAGTTTTTCAATTTCATTAATTATATCCCAAGCGTCATCAGCTATTTTTTTTGTTAAGTCTTCTAAAAAAAAACTACCACCCCATGGATCTACCGTTCTTGTAATATCTGTTTCTGTTTGAAGATAAAGTTGCGTGTCTCTAGCAATTTTGGCTGAAAAATCTGTTGGTAAAGCAATTGCTTCATCTAAAGCATTGGTATGTAAGCTTTGCGTTCCACCAAAAACTGCAGCTAAACCTTCTATACATGTTCTAGTGATATTATTAAATGGGTCTTGAGCAGTAAGGCTCCAACCACTAGTTTGACAATGAGTTCTTAATGCCATTGATTTTGGGTTTTTTGGATTAAATTGCTTAACAATTTTAGCCCATAATAATCGAGCTGCTCTCAATTTTGCAACTTCCATAAAATGTGACATTCCAACACCCCAAAAAAATGATAATCTGGGAGCAAATGAATCAATATTCATTCCTGTTTCAATACCTTTTCTCAAATATTCTAAACCATTTGCTAGAGTGTATCCTAGTTCAATTTCTGGAGTAGCTCCAGCTTCTTGCATGTGATATCCAGAAATACTTATACTGTTAAACTTTGGCATGAATTCACTTGTATATTTAAAAATATCACCAATTATGTTCATTGAAGCTTTTGGTGGATATATATAAGTGTTTCTTACCATAAATTCTTTTAATATGTCATTTTGTATTGTTCCACTTAACTGATGCTGTTTAACTCCCTGTTCTTTGGCTGCAGCTATGTAAAATGCCATTATTGGCAGTACAGCTCCATTCATGGTCATTGAAACACTCATTTTATCTAATGGAATATCTTTAAAAAGAATCTTCATGTCCTCAATACTATCAATTGCAACGCCAGCTTTACCAACATCTCCAATCACACGCTCATGATCACTGTCATACCCCCTATGAGTTGGCAAATCAAATGCAACTGATAAACCCTTTTGACCCGCGGCTAGATTTTTTTTATAAAAAGTATTTGAATCTTCTGCTGTAGAAAAACCAGCGTATTGTCGAATTGTCCAAGGTTTTTTGACGTACATAGTTGAATAAGGACCTCTCAAAAATGGTGGGATACCAGCTGCAAATCCTATATGATCGTGGTCATTAGATTTTGAAACTAATTTCTTTTCATCAATTAATTTTATATTTTGGACATTCAATCTACTCATTATTAAGAAAAGTTTTTTCTATATCTTCTGCAATTCTTCTTTCTAAAATCGGTCTAATTAGAGTTTTTCTTTTTTTACTTTTTAAAAAAGGGTAAAATTCTAATTCATCATTCATTTTCATTTTATTTGATGGATTTAAATGAATCCCTAGGAGTTGTTTTTTTGAGTTTTTGTAATAAGATTTTTCTAATTCAGCTTGATTTCTGATATTTTTTTGAATCATTCCATTCATTAGTAATTTTAAAAACCCACCTTTTTTTTCAATATCCTTAAAAATCAACAAAGCCTTGTTTGCTAATTTATGAGTTATTGATTCAATATAGTAAGCTCCTTCAGTTGGATTAATATTTTCTAAAAACTTGCTTTCATGTTTTAAAATCAGTAATTGGTTTATAGAAATTCTCTCAGAAAAAGCATTATTTTTTTTGTATATTTCATCATAACCAAGATTCATAATTGTATCACTATTACCTAAAATTCCACTCATACACTCAGTAGTCGTCCTAAGAATGTTAATATTGTAATCATAAATTGTTTTGTTTCTTTTACTTGGAGATGACACAATATGACAATTTATATCATTTCCGTGATGCTTAGTTAGGCTGTCCCAAATTATTCTAAATGCTTGTAGCTTTGCAATTTCAAAAAAATAATTACCACTTAGCGAGAATTTGAATACTATTGAATTGTTTATTTTATTTTTAAAATTATTTAAATATTCATTTGCATGTGCTAAGCCATATGCAAGCTGTTGGGCCATTCCTGCTCCGGCATTTTGATAGAGTCCAGTATCAACTGAAATCACACCACCTAAGTCATTAAGATTAATAATTGAATCTGAAATTATTTTGTTATCAATAAATCTGTTATTGTACCAATTTCCATTTCTTGCTAAGATTCCAATTGGGTCATTTAAAATAAAAATGGAGTTTTTAGCTTTAAAGTTTTTAGATTCAAATTTTTTTAAAAAATTTAAATCTAAAAAAGCAGTAGAAATATAGATTCTTGTATTGTTAATTCCACTAAGAAGTTTCGGAATAGAAATTTTAGGATTGTTGATTATGAATTTTACACTCTCAACTCCTTTTTTTATTAATTTTATAGCTTTTGAATTAGCATTTTTTTCATTGTTAACGTAGATTGAATGACCAATTTTCCAAGAATTAGCTCTATGATCAATAGAGACTTTTACTTTGTCATCGTCATGATGATAAAAGGGTTTTACATCAACACCTTCTAAAGATTTCCAAATAAATTTATTTGAGTAATCTTCGCCATCTAACTCATATTGAATTTTTTGTTTCCACTCTTTGGATGAAACCTTTTTAAATTCATCAAAATTCATTTTTTATCTTTTAGTACTATCTGATTCTATTAAAAATATATCTTCATTTTTGCGTTTCATGTAATATTTTTCTCTGGCATACTTTTCTAGACCATCGATTGTTTCTAAACTTTTTCTCTCCTCCAAATCCTTTTTTATTTCTTTAATGTAAAATTCTTTTTTTGAATCAAGAATTTCAATTTCTTTATTTAATTCCCTTTGCACTAACCATGAGTTGGCGTCAAAGAATAACATCCAAAAAATAAAGATTAATGTAACCGCAAAAAATATATTCTTAAATGGTTTTAATAATTTTAATGATATTTTGATTTTATTTTTCATCAAGATAAAGTTTCATTTTTTCTAGTAACTCATCAATATTTAATTTATTATTAAACTGGTTTTCAATTATGTAATTTGCATAAATTTTAGTTGGTTCAATAAACTTCTCATGCATTGGTTTGAGAGTTTCAATATAGCGTTTTAATACTTCATCACGACTTCTTCCTCTTTCAGCAATATCCCTTTTAATTCTCCTCTCCATTCTTGTTTTGCTGTTAGCATTTATGAATATTTTTAGATCAAAAATTGATCTGATTTCTGCATGACACATAATTAATATTCCCTCTAAAATTAATATTTTTTTCGGTTTTATTTGTATTGTTTTTTTTAATCTATTGTGAATTTTGAAATCATAAATAGGTTGTTCTACTGTTTCCCCTTTTCTTAGATTTTCGATGTGTTTATGTAATAGATTAAAATCAATAGCATCAGGATGATCGAAATTTAGTTTGCATCTGTCTTCGTAAGAAATATCACTGTTATCTTTGTAGTATGAATCTTGTGAAATTATTTCAATATCATTAGAACTGAAGTGTGAAGCAATCATATTTACAATTGTGGTCTTGCCACTTCCTGTTCCACCATATATTCCAATAATCAACATTTGATAATCTAACAAATTGCTTACAAAGTTAGTATTTTATTAATATAAAACTTATCATCTTCTGTTAATAACTTACCTAACATAATTTGATTAAATGATTTATTTTTGTTGGGCAAAAAGATTAAAATATGTCTGATAAAGTTGAAAATGTTAAATGCCTAATTATTGGATCTGGACCTGCTGGATATACAGCAGCAATTTATGCATCAAGAGCTAATATGTTTCCAGTATTATATCAAGGTACTCAACCTGGAGGTCAATTGACTACTACAAATGATGTTGAAAATTTTCCTGGTTACCCAAATGGTATAACTGGTCCTGCAATGATGATTGAACTACAAGAACAAGCAAAACGTTTTGGAACTGATGTAAGAGATGGTTGGATAACCAAGGTTGATTTTTCCGGTGAATCTCACAAGGTATGGGTTAATAATGACAAACAAATCAATTGTGAAACTGTTATTATTTCAACTGGTGCATCTGCTAAATATCTTGGCTTACCTTCTGAACAAAAATATTTAAAACTTGGTGGGGGTGTTTCCGCGTGTGCTGTTTGTGACGGATTTTTTTATAAAAACCAAGAAGTGGTTATAGTTGGAGCAGGGGATTCGGCTTGTGAAGAAGCTCATTATCTTTCAAAATTATGCTCTAAAGTAACTATGCTTGTTAGAAGAGATGTCTTTAGAGCCTCTAAAATAATGGCTAATCGTGTTATTAATACTTCTAACATTGAAGTTTTATTCAATACTGAAACCAAAGAAGTTCTTGGAGATGGCCAAGTTGTCAATGGTGTTAAGGTAATAAACAACAAAACAAATGAGATCAGCGAAATTTCTGCTACTGGTTTTTTTGTTGCAATTGGGCATAAACCTAATACTGATATTTTTAAAGATTATTTAGATTTAGATAGTACAGGTTATATAATTAATACTCCAGGAACATCTAAAACTAATGTTGATGGTGTTTTTGTTAGTGGAGATGCTGCTGATCATGTTTACAGGCAGGCCATAACTGCCGCAGGTACTGGTTGTATGGCTGCACTTGATGCAGAAAGATTTCTAGCTTCTAAGGAATAAATTTTATAGCTAACGTAATTCAGCACCAAGTTCATCTTTAAAACTATTTTCTAGTCTAGACATTATTTTGTCTATTTCTCTTTCTGTTAATGTTTTTGTTTCGTCTTGTAAAGTGAAACTTACAGCATAGCTTTTTTTACCTTTTGGTAAATTCTCGCCATTATAAACGTCGAATAAAATAATATTTTTTAAGAATTTTTGATCTGTTTTCTTTGCTATTTTTGATATGGATTCGAAACTAATATTATTGTCTACTAAAAGCGCAAAATCACGTTTTACTTCTGGAAATTTAGGAATTTGTTTATACTTAATATTTTTGTCTTTAATTAAATCAGTGATTAAATTCCAATTAAAATTTATGTAAAAAATATTTTGATCAATTGAAAAGTATTTGATGATATCGCTATTGATTAAACCATATTCAACCAATGATTTTTCTTTAATCAAAAGATTCTGACCATATTCAAAAATATTATTTTTTGAAATTGTTTCTTTGTATTTAATAATACCAAGTTTATTTAATATTGAATTTACTATTCCTTTTGTGAAGAAAAAATCAGTCTTTGCTTTTGAGCTTTTCCAATTCAAAGAATCAATATTTCCAGTTATAAACAAAGCAAGATTATTTATTTCTTTTCTTTCTCCGTTAGTTTGGTGATAAGTTTTTCCAAATTCAAAAAGCTTTAATCTGTTTTGTTGACGATTAAGATTATATTTAATCGATTCTAGTCCAGAAAATAGCATAGTATTTTTTAGTATTGCTAAGTCAGAGCTTAATGGGTTTAAAATTTTTACAAATTCATTTTCATCACTTGAATTTCCAAATTGAATATAATTTTTGCTGGTCAATGAATTAGTCATTATTTCAAAAAATCCATGACCGACTAGCTGTTCTGCTACTACATTTTCAATTTTATGGTTAGTAATTCTAGAAGAGTTTGAGATTGACGAATTTAATTTATTTTTTATCTGGATATTATTATATCCATAAACTCGTAGTATTTCTTCAATTACGTCTATTTCTCGAGTTACATCATTCCTGTAAGACGGAATTGTTAATCCCAATCCAGCCTCAGTAACATTGTTGACCTTTATTTCTAAAGATGATAATATTTTTTTAATAGTTTCTTTTGGAATTTCCTCCCCAATAATTTTATTGGTTTTCATAAAGTTTATAAAAACTTGCTTATCTTCAATCTTGTTAGGATATTCATCACGAGGGTCACTACTTATTTCACCACCTGCAACTTCTGCTATTAACATTGCAGCAAACTTTAAAGCATATTTAGTAATATTAGGATCGACACCTCTTTCAAAACGAAATGAAGCATCTGTACTTATCCCATGTCTTTTAGATGATTTTCTGATACTCACAGGATCAAAATAAGCTGACTCTAAAAATATGTTTGTAGTTAAATTACTAACTCCGGAGTTTAATCCTCCAAAAACACCAGCAATACACATTGGTTCTTTACTATTGCAAATCATTAAATCTTCACTGTCTAAATCTCGCTCAATACCGTCTAGTGTTGTAAATTTTTCTCCTTTAATTGCATTTCGAACAATCACTTTTTGTCCAGTGATTTTATCAGCATCGAATGCATGTAAAGGTTGGCCTAAACTATGTAAAACATAATTAGTAACGTCCACTACATTGTTTATAGGGGATAATCCAATAGCTTTTAAGCGATTTTGAAGCCATGAAGGTGAATTATTAACACTTACACCTGAAATAGTAATTCCACAATATCTGGGAGCTTTCTTTTTATCAGCAACGTCAATATCAATTTTTAGGGATCTATTATCAACATGAAATCCTGAAACGGAAGGACTCATTAACTCTGAATTAATTCCTAATTGTATTAAGCCAGCTTTTATATCTCTAGCTGTACCGTAGTGGCTCATTGCGTCTGCACGATTAGGAGTAAGCCCTATTTCAAAAATATAATCGCTTTCTACATCATAATAATTACTTAGTGGATCTCCTGGTTTGAATTTATCATCTAAAATTAAAATTCCATCATGACTTTCTCCTAAGCCAATTTCATCTTCAGCACACAACATACCATTACTTTCCTCTCCACGAATCTTACCTTTTTTAATTTTCCAACTTTCTCCATCAGAATTGTAAAGAGTTGTTCCAATAGTAGCTACAGCAACTTTTTGTCCTTTTTTAACATTTGGAGCACCACAAACAATTTTCAACAGTGTTTCTTTTCCTACATTGACACTTGTAACTTTTAGTCGATCAGCATTTGGATGCTTTTCACATTTCTCAATATGACCAACTATTATTCCTTCTAAACCTCCTTTAATTGATGAGTATTTTTCTAATCCTTCAACTTCTAGGCCTAGGTTTGTAAGAAGTTCAGATGTTTTTTCGGGCTCCCAATCTAAGTTAATAAATTGTTTAAGCCAATTGTAAGAAATTTTCATTTACACGTTTTAATCATTACAAAGATAAAGCTATGTAATTATTTGACAAATTAAAGCCCAACCAAAGTTGGGCTTAAAAAATATATATAAATTAATTTTACTCTAAGCTTAGCTCTTTCATTTCTTTTTCAATCATTTCATAGAACTGATCAATTTTTGGCATAACAACAACTCTTGTTCTTCTGTTTCTGGCACGATTTTCAGCTGTTTCATTATCAACTAATGGAACATAACTGCTTCTTCCTGCCGCTATCAGCTGTGATGGATTAACCCCCATTGTTTGTAATTCTCTAATTATTGATGTAGATCTTTTAACACTTAAGTCCCAGTTGTCAATTAAAACTCCGTTAGAATAGCTTCTACTATCTGTATGTCCCTCAATCATAGCTTCAAATTCAGGTTTGTCATTAATTACCTTGGCAACTTTACCTAAAACTACTTTGGCTTTTTCAGTCACAACATAACTTCCGCTTTTAAATAAAAGTTTATCTGCTATGGAGATAAAAACAACTCCCTTTTCAACATTTATCTCAATATCAGGATCGTCAATACCTACAGATTTTTTAAGACTTGATACAATAGCAAGTGTAACACTGTCTTTTTTGCTAACAGCGTCTTGTAACCTACTAATTTTTAAATCTCTTTCCTTTAAGCTTTCTAAAGTTTTTTCAAGATTCTCAGCACCTTTTGTTGTGAGAACTGTCATTTCCTTAGTGCTTGAAAATAACGCATCGTTGGTTTTTCTTAAGTCTTTCAGTTGTTCTTTCATAGCTTCAAGACTCGCTTCAGCAACCGCTTTATCTGAAAGGCAGCTATTTAATTTTACAGTAGCTGTATTAAGTAGGTCTTTAGTGTCTTTAAGCTCTTTTTGTGCTGCTACTAATTCTTTATTTGGTCCACATGAAGTAATAATTAAACATGAAATGATTCCGAGTGCAAATAGTTTTTTCATTTTTTAAAATTTAAAAGATTAAGTAAAATTATAAATTAAACGGATAATATCAATAATTATTATGAATTTAATGTTTGATTAAATTCACAAAAGACTTTACTCTAAAAACATAGTATTTTAAAACAATCGAAAATTCAGAGTTATATATTTTGCGAGTTTTATTATTGTAACGAAATTTTAAAACTAAAAAAAGATTTTTATAATAGCTTCGGTGAGCTCTTAATATTGATAACATATGATTGGGTTTACCTTCAAGTAAAAATTTTATTCCTGCCAATCCGTCAAGAAATAGTCTACAAATTATAATTAATAACAATGGATTGGGTGTGTTTTTTGTTATAGTTAGTAGATTATTTCTAAAATTTAAGAATGTCTTTTTGGGGTTTGAAGATTTTAAACTTTGTCCACCCAAATGGTAAACTTTTGATGAATTTGTATAGTAGGTTATTCCACCATGATTGTAATTCCTCCAACAAAAATCAATCTCTTCCATGTGAGCAAAGAAATTGTTATCAAAACCACCCAAATCTTTAAAGTTTTTACTGCGAACAAAGAAACATGCCCCTGAAGCCCAAAATATTTCTCTGTCGTGATATTGGTTTTTATCAATTTCAGTTGTATTAAATATTCTACCCCTGCAATATGGATATCCGAATTTGTCAATAAATCCTCCTGCAGCTCCTGAATATTCAAATTTTTCAGGTTTTTTCTCATCTAAAATTTTGGGTTGAATTATAGTAATTGAAGGATTGTTTTTAAAAATTTTTATGATTGGTTTTGTCCAATTTTCAGTAACTCTTACATCAGAGTTTAAAAAACAGTAGATATCTGACTCAATTTGTTTTATTGCGATATTATAACCCTCGGCATATCCATAATTTTTTGATAATTTTATAATATTAATATTCGGGAAATTATTTTTTGTAAATATTATTGAGTTATCCTCTGAGTTGTTATCTACTAAATAAATATCAAAATTATTAGTAAATTTAACTACTGATGGTAAATATCTTTTTAAAAGATTTTCACCATTCCAATTAAGTATTATAACTGATAATTTCAAATCATTAATTTTTTTTATATTCTGGCAATGTCTCTAAAAAAGTATAGCCATTATCTTTAATTATACAATAATAGTGATTAAGTCCATTAGTTACCATCAGATATTTAGCATTTAATGTTCTATTGTACTTTGCAATTTGATCAAAGGTTTTTTGGTTGATTTTTACACTTGGTGCTTTGCATTCAATTATACAAAAAATAGATCCACCAGGATTTAAAATTACAATATCATATCTTTTGTTTAATCCATTAACAATTATTTTTTTTTCAACATTAATTAAAGTCTTTGGGTATTTCTTATTATGAATAATATATTTTAAACAGTGTTGTCTTACCCATTCTTCTGGTTTGAGGGCAACAAATTTTTTACGCAATTCATCAAAGATTTGAGTTTTATTTTCGCTATTTTTGAATCTAAAGCTGTAATACGGGAAATTTAATTTCTGCACTTTACAAATTTGATAAATTTTTCTGAATGCACACGGTACAATCAATTATAAATGATTTAAAATCAGGAAATATTTCTCCAATTTATTTTTTGATGGGCGAGGAGCCATATTTTATAGACCAAATTTCAAATTTTTTCGAATCAAGTTTACTTCCTGAATCATCAAGAGGATTTGATCAAACTGTTGTTTATGGAAAAGATATCAATATTGATACTTTAATTTCAAATGCTAAACGTTTTCCCATGATATCTGATCGACAATTGATTATTGTCAAAGAAGCTCAAAATTTAAGTCGATCAATTGAACAATTATTGGAATATTCAAAACAACCACAAAAATCAACTACGATTGTTTTTTGTTATAAGTATAAATCACTTGATAAACGTAAGGCATTATATAAATCACTTTCGAAAACAAATATTGTATTTGAAAGTAAGAAGGTTTATGAAAGTAATATACCTTCTTGGATTTCTAATCAACTAAAGATTAAAGGATACAATATTACTCCTAAATCATCACATTTGTTATGTGAATACTTGGGTAATGATTTGACAAAAATCATTAATGAGTTGGATAAATTAATTTTAGTTGTAGGAGAGGATAAAATGATTACAGATCAGACCATTGAGTCAAATATTGGAATATCTAAGGATTTCAATAATTTTGAGTTACAAAATGCTATTGCAAGTAATAATTATAGCAAGGCATTTCAGATTGTACAATACTTTTCAAAAAATCCAAAAAAACACTCAATAATTTTAACTATATCCACACTTTATAGTTTTTTTGTTAAAATCATGAAATTACATACTATTGCGACAAATGACCCAAAAATTGTTGCAAGTTCCATTGGTGTAAATCCTTATTTCCTGAAAGATTACTTAAAAGCTAAAGATTTTTTTTCAATGCGTAAAATTAGTTCTGTGTTTGAGACTTTAAGAGAAATTGATATGAAAAGTAAAGGAGTTGATTCAAATCTAAATTCAAAAGAGTTATACAACGAATTATTAATTAGAATTTTTAATAATTAAATTAAATTATTTTTAGCAAATAAAGCAGCACCAACAATACCTGCATTATTTTTTAATTTTGCTGATTTGATTGTTGTATGAATATTTATGTAGTCTTTAAAAAGATTAATTTTCTTACTTATTCCTCCACCTAAAATAATTAGCTCAGGATTAAAGCTTTTTTCAATATGAGTTAAAAAGAAGTTAAGTCGTTTTCCCCATTTTTTGAAATCCCAATCTTTTCTTTTTCTAGCAAAATCAGAAGCAAAATACTCCATAATATCTCCTTTTTTTCCATACAACCTACCAAGTTCAAAATTTGAAATCAATTCTCCATTAAAAAAAACACCTGA
>JAYNFX010000023.1:0-26663 GCA_038106885.1 Flavobacteriaceae bacterium
AAGGTCACAGGTTCGAGTCCTGTTCCCGCTACTAAAACAATAAAACGGTTATACTTTTATAAAAGTGTAGCCGTTTTTTAATTAAAAGACTTTTTAATTATTACAACTCCAGTGTTCTTTCAAAACAAGTTATAGCCTCTCCACTGATTAATACTTTCTCTCCCATATCTATACAATGTATTTCACCACCTCTTTTTGAAAGTTGAGCTGCTTTTAGCTCTTTTTTATTTAGTCTTTTTGACCAATATGGTGTTAGTGTACAGTGTGCTGATCCAGTAACAGGGTCCTCTAAAATACTTGCTTGAGGGGTGAAAAATCGTGATACAAAATCGTGATTTTCTCCTACTGATGTTACAATAACTCCTCCAGGATTTAAATTAATTTGATCAAAAATTTCTCGATTAATTGAAATTGATTCAATATCACTTTGTGAATTATAAACTAGCAAATAATCACGAGATTTATAGACTTCTTTAGGCTGAATATTTAAAGAGTTTTTAATTATTTTAGGAAGAATTGTTGGTTTTCCTTCACGTCTTGGTAACACCATTTTGTATACCTCATTCAAACAATTTACTCTCAACATTCCACTTTTAGTTTTAAAATGAATTTCATCTAAGTTTTTATTTTTTGTAAATATGTAGTGAGCTGTAGCTAGAGTAGCATGTCCGCACAAATCCATTTCAATTTCTGGAGTAAACCATCTCAAATGATAATGTTTTTCTTTTTTTAAAAAAAATGCAGTTTCAGCAACTTTATTTTTTTTTGCTATTTCTAGCATTTTAGAGTCATTCAGCCACTTTTCTAATGGCACAACACATGCTGGATTTCCAGATTCCTCTAGCTTTGAGAATGCATTTATAAAATGTAAGTTGATATTCATATGGTTAAATTTAAAAAATTTTAGTTTTGAAATGCAACCAATTTTATTATATTTGATTTTATTAACCAAACTTTTTAAATATAATGAAAAAACTTATTTTAATTTTACTTGCCTTTTTTGGCGCAAACATTAATGCACAGGTTGCAAAATCACGTTACATTAAAGTAGATGAAGGAAAAAATGCGCAAGTTTACGAAGCTATTAAAGCAAAAACTCAAAAATTCAATCAGTCAGCTGAAAAATTTGCTCATTATACATTTTACATTGAGACAGGAAATCGTGCAGGTCAATTATTTAGAGCTAGAATTGAACAAGATTTAGCAGGGTTTGATGCTGAGGGAAATCCAGAAGAGTATAAAATGTGGAACGAAACTGTAACTCCATATGTAACTAATGACTTGTTTCAAATGTGGTATTACAATAAAAACGTTTCTTACGAAATGACAGATTTATGTGAAAAACCACTTAGACAAGTTATTTTGTACAATGTTGATCCTGCAAAATCTAATGATTTTTGGACTTTTAGAAAACGTGTTTATGATGCAATAGTTAGTTCAAAAGCTGAATTGGATATGGGTGTTTGGACTGTAGGTGCAGGTAACAGAGGACTTAATGTTCTTGTTGGTTTTGCTCACGCTGACCATGCTGAAATGGAAGCTGACCAAACAGTTGAATGGGCTAAAGTTGTTTCTGCTTATGATGAAGCTAATGGAGAAGGTCAATTTCAAGCTGATAATCAAAAGCTTAGAGAGAGTATGTCTATGTGGGGTAATAGTACTCAAATTTGGACATTTTTACCAGAGCTTAGCTCGCCATGCGTAGTTCCTGAATAAAAAAAATCACACCCCTTTTAGGGGTGTTTTTTTTATATCATCTTTCCTTTGATAATAGGTTAAATTTTTTATTTACAACACAGCAATTTGATTTTTATTTATTATGTATTATGTTGTGTTATTTAATCAATTTTTTTTTCATTGAATATTAAATAAATCAACTATATTTTTATAAATATTTTTATTTAACAGATTAAATTTTAATAATACCCTTTCAAATCTTTATTTTTGCATTTCAAGTATTGTATAACATTTGTTGTGTTTATTAATTTCTAAAACTCAAAAAATGAGTGTATTTTGCTGTCTTGAATTTAAATCTTGATTTAGGTTTTTAAATCTAAATCTATTAACCTATAACCACAAGTAAAATTAATGAAAGCCATCCAAAATATTTTTATAGGAAAAAACCCTGTTCAATTAAATGATACTAATGTTTCAGGAACTGAAGTTTTAATAGGTGATGAAGTTTTTTATAAAATTTCCAATGTTGATTCGATGCGACCTTTCTTCATGAGTATTGTTAGTAATTCCAATCATTGGTTATTCATTTCTAGTACAGGTGGTCTATCTGCTGGAAGAAAAAATAGTAATTACGCTTTATTCCCATATTACACTGATGATAAAATCACGGAGTCAAGCGACCATACTGGATCAAAATCAATTTTTTTAGTTACAAAATCAGGAAGTACTTTTCTATGGGAGCCATTTTCTTTCCGTCAAAATAATATATACAAGACAACTCGTAATCTTTATAAGAATTCATACGGAAACAAAATTATTTTTGAAGAGATTAATCACGATCTAAAGATTTCATATACATATGAATGGAATTCTAGTGACAAGTTTGGTTTTATAAGAAAATCTAATCTCACAAATCTCTCAAAAACAGTAGTTGATATTAGGTTATTGGATGGAGTTCAAAACATATTACCTTATGGGGTTGAAGACAGTTTACAAAATAGTACCAGTAATTTAGTTGACGCTTACAAAAAATGTGAACTTGAAGAAGATTCAGGAATTGGAATATATTCTTTAAGCGCTATAATTGTTGATAAAGCTGAACCTAGCGAAGCCCTAAAAGCTAATATTGTTTGGTCAATTGGACTAGAAAAATCAATAAAATTAATTTCATCTACCCAGTTAAATGCATTTAGACTTGGTAAAGCTCCTGTTAAAGAGATTGATGTTAAAGCAGAAAGAGGAGCTTATTTGCTTACTGACGATATTTCATTAAAGCCAAGTCAAACTAAAAAATGGACAATTGTTGCTAATGTTAATCAAACAATTGATAGTGTAATAGAGATTAAAGAAGCATTAAAAGACACTGATGCTATTGAAAAAAGTATTGAGTTGTCAATTCAAGAAGGTACAGAAAATCTAATATCACTAGTTGCTGCATCTGACGGATTACAATTAACCTCAGATAAAGTTAGAAATGCTAGACACTTTGCTAATACTATGTTCAACATAATGCGGGGTGGAATTTTTGACGAAAATTATAAAATTGAAAAAGAAGATTTTAAAAATTATATTGAAAAGGCAAACTTTAAAGTCTTTTTCAAAAAAGCTGAAATATTAGAATCATTGCCAAATACTTTTGACTTAGATTATTTGAAATCTTTAGCCAATAATGACAATAATAAAAACTTCAAAAGACTATGTTTTGAGTATTTACCACTAAAATTCAGTCGTCGCCATGGAGATCCTAGTCGACCATGGAATAAATTTTCTATTAATACTAGAAGTGAAGTTGATGGTTCTAAAATCTTAGACTATCAGGGCAATTGGCGAGATATCTTTCAAAACTGGGAAGCATTAGTGCATTCTTATCCCGAATTTATAGAGGGAATGATCCATAAATTTTTAAATGCCACTACTTTTGATGGTTATAACCCTTATCGTGTAACTAAAGATGGTTTTGATTGGGAAGTTATAGAGCCTGATAATCCTTGGTCATATATTGGATATTGGGGCGATCATCAAATCATTTATTTGTTAAAGTTTTTAGAATTTATTGAAACCTATTACCCAGGGAAATTAGAAGGTTATTTTACCAAAGATTTATTTGTTTATGCTAATGTTCCATACAAGATTAAACCTTACGAGGAGATTTTAAAAGATCCTAAAAATACAATTGAATTTGATAACAAAGCTGAGGAAAAAATTCAAATCAAAAGAGGTGAAATTGGAGTAGATGGAGCCTTACTTAGAGAAACTCATGTTTTTATATATAAGGTTAATTTTATAGAGAAAATTCTTGCCACTGTCTTAGCAAAAGTTTCAAATTTTATTCCTGAGGCTGGAATATGGATGAATACACAACGTCCTGAATGGAATGATGCCAATAATGCTTTAGTAGGAAATGGAGTATCGATGGTGACATTATATTATTTAAGAAGATTTTTAAATTTTTTCCAAGAAATTATAACTGATGTCTCTGTAAAAGAAGTGTCTATATCATCCGAATTACTAAAGTTTTTCAATTCGGTTAAAAATACACTTGAGAATAATAAAAGCTTGTTAAATGGTCCAATAACTGATTTTGATAGAAAGCAAATCCTAGATGGATTAGGTACTGCAGCCAGTAATTATAGAACCAAAATTTATAATGATAGTTTTTCTGGTGAAAAAAGTACAATTGAAATTAAAAGCATTAGCTCTTTTGTAAATATAGCACTAGATTTTTTAGAGCATTCAATTGATTCAAACAAGAGAGAGGATAATCTTTATCATGCATATAATTTGATGACTTTAGAGGAAGGAAACTCAATTAAGATTTCTTATTTACCTGAAATGCTTGAAGGTCAGGTAGCTGTATTAAGTTCAGGATATCTAAACACAGATTCTTCTCTTGAAGTATTAGATGCTTTAAAGTCAAGTTCATTATTCAGAAATGATCAGTACAGTTATATTTTGTATCCCAATAAAAATTTACCAAGGTTCGTTGATAAAAACACTTTAAGTGAAAATCAAATACAATCTTCGGAGTTATTAAAATTACTCATCAAAGACGGTAATAAACAAGTTGTTACAAGAGATTTGAGAGGAGATTATCATTTTAACGGAAATTTTAATAATGTTGATTTTTTAAAGAAAGCTTTAGCTAAGTTGCCTGGTTCTTACAAAAAATTAGTTGAGAAAGAGTCAGAAAAAATATATGCAATTTTTGAAGATATTTTTAATCATAAATCATTCACAGGGCGTTCTGGGACATTTTTTGGATATGAAGGTTTAGGGTCAATTTATTGGCATATGGTTTCAAAACTATTATTAGCTACACTTGAGGTTACCAAAGATGCTATTAGTAATAATTCTGATAGCAGTAAAATAGGTAGATTATTTGATCATTATTATGAGATAAATGCGGGTATTGGAGCTCATAAATCTCCTGAGCTATATGGTGCATTTCCAACAGATCCTTATTCACATACGCCAGGAGGTAAAGGTGCTCAACAGCCTGGTATGACAGGACAAGTTAAAGAAGATATATTAAGTAGATTTGGTGAGTTAGGTTTTTATGTTAAAAATGGTTGTCTAGGATTTTCCCCTGACATTTTAAACCCAAGTGAATTTATTACTAAAACCCAATCCTTTGACTATTATGATGTGAAAGGTCAAAAACAAAATATTCCTGTTAGTGCTGGAAGTTTAGTTTTTACAATATGCCAAGTACCAATTGTTTACAAGTCTGGAGCTGAATTAGGTATTATTGTTGAATTTAATGATGGAGGCACAAAAAATCTTAAAGGAAAAGAATTAGATTATGAAACTACCCAATTTATTTTCAAAAGATTAGATAAAGTCAAAATGATAGTTGTTAACGTAAATAAATAATTTGAAGTTATTAAATTTTTTAATAATTGTAATAGTGGCATGCTCTTCTGTGCCTGATGTTGATCTTAATAAAGTTACAATCTCTGGGCGTACTATTCTTTTAAATAATCAACCGTATTTTATTAAAGGAATTTGCTACCATCCAGTACCTGTTGGAGAGACTAAAAGAGATTTTGTAAATATTGATGAAGATTTAAGCCTGATGGTTGAAGCTGGTATAAATACTATAAGATTGTATGAACCTGTTGACGATATTAATGTGTTGAATAAAATTTCTAATGCAGGAATAAAGTTAATAATTGGATTTGGATATGATCAAAATGGTATATATGATATAAAATCAGGAACTTTTATTGACTATATTAAAAAATATAAGGATCATGAATCAATTTTGATATGGGAGCTTGGTAATGAATATAACTTTCATGCTGAATGGTTTGAAGACGATATTAAAAATTGGTATAATTCATTAAGAATAGCTACAGATTTAGTCCACGAAATAGATAAAAACCATCCAGTTTCTACAGCACATGGAGAAATTCCAACTGATGAAATTTACAGTTTTAATTCAAATCTTGACTTGTGGGGATTAAACATCTATCGTTGGGATAATCCTTCTCCTGTTTTTGATCATTGGGAAAAAATGTCTTCAAAACCGATATACTTATCTGAGGCTGGAGCAGATAGTTACATGAAAATCGATAAAAATGGATTTAGAAAGGGTGAAAATCAGAGCTCTCAAGCAAAAGCTAATGGAAAAATTATTGATGCTGTTTTAAGTAACGATGATATTGCAAGCGGAGTTATTGTATTTTCTTTTACTGATGGATTATGGAAAGCTGGTAATCCCTCAACACAAGACATTGGTGGTTCTGCTCCTAACAGTACCGGGGTTCCTTATGATGGTTCATGTGATGAAGAGTTTTGGGGAATTGTAGATATTTATAGAAATAAGAAGTTGACTTTTGATGTAATTAAAGATCGTTTTAATTCTTATAAATCGTCTTCTAAAAATATTAATAATGATTAATCTTAAAAAAATTTCTTTATTAGGTTTATTGTTAATTACTACATACATGCTAACTAGTTTTATGAGCACACAACCAATAATAGATATATATGAAACTTCCAAAAATGGGAATAAACTAACATTATTAAAAGATTTTGAAGTTTCAAAAGAAGTTTCAAAAATTAGCCTTAATGTTGATCAGAAATATCAAACTATTTCAGGATTTGGTGGAGCTTTTACCGAATCATCAGCTCATCTTTTAAATCAAATGAGCGATTCTAAACGTAATGAGATTTTAAAAGCATATTTTAGTGACGATGGGGCTGCTTATTCAATGGCCAGAACTCACATGAACTCGTGTGACTTTTCACTAGATCATTACTCATATTCGCCTATTCCTGGGGATAAAGAACTTAAATATTTTTCAATTGATGAAGATCGTAAAGACTTAATTCCTATTATAAAAGATGCTCTTGAGATATCTGAAAGTGGTTTTAAGCTCATAGCATCTCCGTGGACTGCATCTCCATGGATGAAAGATAACAATGGTTGGGTGGGAGGTAAATTACTTCCTGAATATTATGAAACTTGGGCTTTATTTTTTTCAAAGTATGTAGACGCATACAAAACAGTAGGAATTGATATATGGGGTTTTACTGTTGAAAATGAGCCAATGGGAAATGGTAACAATTGGGAAAGTATGCATTTCACTCCCGAAGAAATGACTCATTTTGTTCAACATTACTTAGGTCCAACATTAGAGGCTAATGGGAAAAGTGATTTAGTAATACTTGGTTTTGATCAAAATCGTGCCGAGTTAGAAGAGTGGGTTGACGTTATGTATAAAGATGAATCAAGTTCAAAATATTTTGATGGGACTGCTATTCATTGGTATGAAAGCACCTATGACTATTTTCCAGAAGCACTTCAACATGCACACAATAAAGCACCAGATAAATATCTTATTCAAACAGAAGCTTGTATAGATTCTGAGGTTCCTGTGTGGCAAAATGATTCATGGTATTGGGAAAAGCATGCAACAGATTGGGGTTTTGATTGGCGTGAGGAATCCAAAAAATATTTACATCCAAAATATGCTCCAGCTAATCGATATGCAAGAGACATCATAGGTTGTCTTAACAATTGGGTTGATGGTTGGATAGATTGGAATATGGTGCTGGACCGCCAAGGTGGACCAAATTGGTTTAAAAATTGGTGTGTTGCTCCTGTTATTGTAGATCCTGAAGTAAATCAAGTTTATTATACACCACTTTATTATATAATGAGTCATTTTAGTAAGTTTATAAGACCAGGTGCAGAAATAATAGGAGTTGAAAACAACGATAGTGATTTAATGGTAGCCGCTGCTCAAAACCCTGATAATTCAATATCAGTTGTTGTTTTTAACGAGGGCCTATCCGCAAAAACTTTTGAACTTTCCTATTCAAAACTTAAGAAGATAATTACCATAGCTCCCCAAGCAATTCAAACAATACACATACAAGATTAATCAAACAAACAAACAATGAAAAAATCTATTTTATTAACCAATAAAGTCCCAATGGGACAAAAAATCGCTTTTGGATTTGGGATGTTGGCAAATCAAATGTTTCCAGCTATTTTAGGTATTTTCATGATTGTCTTAGTTGAGGATCTTGGCTTTGCTGGATGGATGTGGTCACTTGTTTTTCTGTTTCCTAGAATTTTTGATGCGTTTCTAGATCCAATTATGGGATTTATAACTGACAATACGAAATCCAGATGGGGAAGACGCAGGCAGTACGTAATGATTGGAGGTATATTAATGGGGCTTGCATACATATTCATGTGGCAGATTTATAAAAGTGATGGACTTGAATATAATTTCTGGTATTTCTTTTTATGGTCTTTGGTTTTTTATATTGGATTAACTGTTTTTAGTGTGCCATATGTAGCAATGGGGTATGAAATGAGTGATGACTTTCATGAAAGAACAAATATAATGGCCATTTCACAATGGATTGGTCAATGGGCATGGGTTATAGCCCCTTTATTTTGGATTATTATGTATGATGAGAGTTGGTTTCCATCTGCAGATATAGCTGTTCGTGAATTAGCAATTTGGGTATCTATACCATGTACTATTTGTGCAATTATTCCAGCTATTTTTATTAAAAGTAAACCGACAATTAATGAAAATTATGAGCCTTTAAACTTAGCAAGTGTTGGTAACAGTCTAAGAAAGATATATGAAAGTTTTATTGAGGCATTTAAAATTAAAGATTTTAGAAAGTTATGCGGAGCTACATTTTTAATTTTTAATGCTTTTAATACTGTTGCAGCACTGACTTTTTTTGTAATTGTTTATAAATTATTTAATGGAGATGCTGGAGCTAGCGGAATATGGGTTTCAATGTTTGGATGTTTAGGCGCATTGGTAACTACTTTTATTGTAATACCATCTGTAGCTTGGATATCAAAAAAAATGGGTAAGAAAAAGGCCTTTATGTTATCGCAGTCTATTTCATTATTAGGCTATATATTATTGTACTTTCTATTTATACCTGGAAAACCATGGATGTATATTTTAGCATTACCTTTCTTTTCATTTGGAATAGGTAGTCTGTTTACAATAATGATGTCTATGACAGCAGATGTTATTGATATTGACGAAGTTAATACTGGAAAACGAAGAGAAGGAATTTTTGGTGCTATATATTGGTGGATGGTAAAAGTTGGTTATGGTATTGCAGGTGCACTAAGTGGATTAATAATAACATTTGTTGGATTTAATCCAGATTTAGCTACTGTTGATCAACAATCAGCTGTTGATGGATTACATTCATTCTTCTGTTTTTTCCCAATGCTAGGAACAATTATAGCGATGTTTATTATGCGAGATTATAGTATAACTGAAGAAAAAGCAAGCCAAATTAAAAAAACTTTAAAGTCAATTAAATAAAACCCAAATCAAAAATTAATTTATGTCTTACAGAAAAGAAAAGTCAAAATCACTACTAGGTATTGATACGAATAATCTCAAAAAAGATTCATTAATCAAGTTAAGTCAGTCGGTATTAAACAATGGTATGCATGGTCTTTGTTTTAGTCCTTATGAAGAAGGACAAAAGCCAGGAGATCTTATTTCTGAGAGTCAAATCAGAAGAAAATTAGAACTGATAAAACCTTACACAAAATGGATAAGGACATTTTCATGTACAGACGGTAATGAACAAATACCTGTCCTTGCTAAGGAGTATGGCTTGAAAACTCTTGTTGGTGCATGGTTAGGAGACGATCCAATAATCAACGAAGATGAAATAAATGGTCTTATAAATTTAACAAATCAGGGCTGCGTAGATATTGCAGCTGTTGGGAACGAGGTAATGTATCGTGAAGATTTGAGTGAAGACGAATTGATTGATTATATTAATCGAGTTAAATCAGCTATACCTAACACCCCAGTAGGATACGTTGACGCTTATTACGAATTTACAGACAGACCCAAAATTACAGATGTCTGCGACGTTATTTTGGCTAATTGTTATCCTTTTTGGGAGGGATGTAGTCTAGAATATTCTTTGGTTTACATGAAGCAAATGTATTTTCAAGCAATGTCAGCCGCCAATGGAAAAAAAGTCATAATAACAGAGACTGGCTGGCCAAGCCAAGGAGCTAACTTAGAAGGTGCATTTCCATCTTATGAAAATGCTTTAAAATATTTTATTAATGCCCAAAATTGGTCAAATGATGAAAACATTGAAATGTTTTATTTCTCTTCCTTTGATGAGTCTTGGAAAGTAGGTTCTGAAGGTGATGTTGGAGCTTTTTGGGGCTTATGGGATAAAGACGAGAAATTAAAATTTTAAAAGAAATCTATGAAGTACAATGAAGTTTTATCGATACCCTTAGGTTTAGCAGTTTGTTATTCTGGTTACAGAGAAGGACAGAAGCCAGGAGATTCCTACCCGAGTTATGAGCAAGTAAAAGAGGATTTGCTAATTGTCCAAAAGCAATGGAAGTACATAAGACTATATAGTTGTGATCAACATTCCAATACAGTCCTTGAAGTTATTCAAAACGAAAAGTTGAATTTAAGAGTTATGCTTGGCGCTTTTATTGAGGCTGAGGTTAATAACCCAAATTGCCCTTGGGGTGGATCTTATAACAATTTACAATTGGCACAAAACATTGAAAATAACTTATTTCAAATGAATAAATTGATTGAATTAGCAAATGAATATCCAAATATTATTTTTTCTCTTTCAGTTGGAAATGAAGCTTGTGTTGATTGGACTGACCATCTAGTTCCTGTTGAAAGTGTAATTAAATATGTTGAAATGGTAAAGAGTTCAACTTCACAACCTGTGACATTTTGTGAAAACTATGTGCCATGGTTAGATAAGTTAGAGCCTCTAGTAGACATTATAGACTTTATTTCAATACATACTTATCCAGTTTGGGAATACAAAACAATTGATCAAGGTATGCAGTATACAATTCAAAATTACAATGCTGTAGCAAATAAATATCCAAATAAATTAGTTGTTATTACTGAAGCTGGATGGGCTACGAGATCAAATGGATTAGGGATACCTACAGAAAATGTTAATCCTGAAACTCAAAAAATTTATTATAGAGCTTTAAACAATTGGAGTAAGTCAGATTCAATACTTACATTTGTTTTTGAAGCTTTTGATGAACCATGGAAAGGGTCTGAAGATCCTAATGAGCCTGAAAAACACTGGGGTTTATTCACTGTTGATAGAAAGCCTAAATTAGCAATGATGCCAGTTTCCTACAAATAATTATTTTCAAATAAATTTACTTTATGAATTCTTGAAAAAATATAAAAGCAGACATAAATAGAATAAAGTAACCAAATATATTACGTAATTTTTTTTCATCAATCATTGAATTTAGGTAATTTCCAATAATTACACCACTACCAGCAATAGCAGTAAAAGAGATCAAAAAAGTCCAATCAATTTCCATTGATAATGCATCTCCTATAAAGAATCCAATCAACGACTTTGAAGCAATGATTAAGAGAGATGTGCCGATCGCAATTTTAATACTCATATTTAAAAAAATCACTAGAACAGGAATTATTAGAAACCCTCCTCCAGCACCTACAATTCCAGTTATACTACCGACAATTAATCCTTCAAGTATTATAATAGTATAGTTGTAATTTTGTGAAATTAAATTGAAATTTCTTGTCTTTGTCTTAGTAGATTTTATAAATGCCCATGCGGCAGGTATCATCACAATAGCAAAAAGACCTAATATTCCCATTCTTCGTGTAATGTTAATTTCACCAAAATCAAATAAAATTTCTGGTAAAAAAGGGACAACTAATGATCTCATCATGGTTACACTAATAACAGCAGGAAGTCCAAATACAACAGCAGCTTTAAAATCAATATTTTTTTTCTGATATTGCTTAATTACTCCAACTAAAGCACCAAATCCAACAACAAATAAAGAGTACCCTGTAGCAAGTTTCTCGTCTAATAAAAAAATGTATGTAAAAATTGGAACTGCTAAAATTGAACCACCACTACCTATAAGACCAAGTACTATCCCAATTAATAATGCTAAACCAAATCCATATAACTCAATCAAAATTTTTTTTTTTAAAAAAATATTACCTGTTTAAAGACGCAATAATTACAAATAAACAAAATTTGATCTTAACATACTTTAACTTTTCCGTAAAGTTTTTTTTGTAACTTTGACCATAAAATTTTTTATTAACTCACACATTTACAGTAGATTATGAGTAATTTTTTTAATTTAAATGTTCTATATAACCTTATGCTTTCTGAGAAAGTTAAGTTAAAAATTGAAAAAATAATTCTTGTCATTGGTATGATTAGTTTTATAGTCCATTTATTAATAATTTACTTAAAAAGGTATGGGTTAATTAGTTTATTTGAGGAGTCAAACTTTTTTGATAATCCAATTGCAGCTATTTACACACCATTTTCATTTATTTTAGTTTATGAGGTCTATTTATTGATTTTTTATCTTCCAAGATCAATCACCACTTATATAACTAAACAGTATGAAATTATTACATTAATTGTCATACGTAGAATTTTCAAAGACTTATCTAATCTTGAGCTTTCATCTGATTGGTTTGTAATAAAAAATGATTTGGACTTTACATATGATATAGTTACCGCAATTCTCTTGTTTTTTATGATTTATCTGTTTAGTTTTTTGAGAGAGAGTCTTGATGGATCTAGTTTAAAAAACTCTTTAGATCTTCCCCAGATTAAACAATTTATTAAAATCAAAAAACTCATGGCAACTGCCTTAGTTCCAATTTTTATTTTAATTGGATTATTTACTTTTTCAGGATGGGTAACTACAACCATTCCATCTAATATTTCTGCTGTAATTAAGGATGTTAACAGTTTATTTTTTGATGAATTTTTCTCTGTTTTAATAATTGTTGATGTGCTGTTACTTTTGGTTTCCTTTTTCTATACGGACAAATTTCATAAAGTAATTAGGAATTCAGGATTTATCATATCAACAATTTTAATTAGAATGTCATTTACAGTTGAAGGAGTTTTGAATAATATACTTATAATGGCTTCAATTGTTTTTGGATTAGGTATTTTATGGATACACAACAAGTTTGTTATGAACTTGAAATAAAAAAAGCCAGAACTATTTTCTGACATTTTTTATTCGAAAAACATTTGATTAAATAACGCTTATTACATGCTATTTTATATTACAAAATACAACTTACTGTTAGTACATCATTAATCTTTGATACTTTTATTAATTCAAGTTTAGTTAGCCCTTTAAGTCCTTTGTCCCATTTTTTATTGCTAAGTCCAACCTTAGATTTTAGATCTTGTAAATTCATTGTTTTATTCTCTTTCAATAAATTAAAAATAGCACTTTCGTTATCGTTTAAATCTAATTGTTTTTTTTCAGGTTTCATTTGTGGAAAAAATAAAACCTCTTGAATTGATGCATTATTAGTTAGAAACATTATCAAACGATCCATTCCAATGCCCATACCAGAAGTTGGAGGCATTCCATATTCAAGTGATCTTAAAAAATCTTCGTCAATAAACTCAGTTGCTTCGGCATCTCCTCTGTTAGAAAGTTCCAACTGATCTTCAAATCTTTTTCTCTGATCAATAGGGTCATTTAATTCTGAGTATGCATTTGCAATCTCTTTACCACATACCATTAATTCAAACCTTTCTGTCAAATTTGGATTTGAACGGTGTTGCTTTGTTAGCGGACTCATCTCTTTAGGATAATCAGTAATGTAAGTAGGTTGTATGTAGTTAGCTTCACATTTTTCTCCAAAAATCTCATCTATCAATTTGCCTTTACCCATTGAATCCTCAACTTCAATTCCTAATGATATTGCCGCTTTCCTAATTTCATCTTCTGATTTCCCAGTAATATCAAAACCAGTAAATTCTTTAATTGAATCAGTCATTGAAACTCTAGGGTAAGGTGCTTTAAAATCAATTTCGTGTTTACCGAATTTAGCTTTTGTAGTACCATTCACTGCTATTGCACAATGCTCCAATAACTGTTCACAAAAATCCATCATCCAATAATAGTCTTTATAAGCAACGTAGATTTCCATCATTGTAAATTCCGGGTTGTGAGTTCGGTCCATCCCTTCATTTCTAAAAGTTTTAGCAAATTCAAAAACACCATTAAAGCCACCAACGATTAATTTTTTTAAATATAATTCACATGCGATCCTCATATACATCGGGACATCAAGTGAGTTATGATGAGTAATAAAAGGTCTTGCGGCTGCACCACCTGGTATCGGTTGAAGTATTGGAGTTTCCACTTCAAAATATCCTGCATTTGAACAGAAATTACGCATTGCATTAAAAAGTTTTGATCTCTTTTCAAATACTTCCTTTACATTTGGATTAACAACTAAATCAGCATAGCGTTGTCGATAACGAGTCTCTGCATCAACAAATTCGTCATACACTTTTCCATTAGCATCAGTTTTTGGTAATGGTAATGGTTTTAAAGCTTTACTTAATAGTTTGAATTTTTTTACTAAAACTGTCTTTTCACCAACTTGAGTTGTAAATAGTTCACCTTCAATTCCAATGAAATCTCCTAAATCAATCAGTTTTTTAAATAAATCATTATAATTAGATTTATCATCTCCAGTACAGATTTCATCTCTATTAAAATATACTTGTATACGCCCATAACTATCTTGAATTTCAGTGAAAGCAGCTTTACCTTGCACTTTTTTACGCATCAATCGTCCAGCTATAATTACTTTTTCTCCCTCTGTAAAGTTTGATTTAATCTCTTTTGTAGATTTCGTAACTGGGTATAATTCTGCAGGGTAAGGATCTATACCTAATTCTCTTAATTTTGATAATTTTTCACGTCTGACAAGTTCTTGTTCTGAAAGCTGAGCCATATTGATTGTTTCTTAATTAAAACAAAGATAATGAGTCTAGATTGGATTTCAATAAGTGAATTTAAAATTCATTATTAAAATTTTATACTCCTTATATTTGTGTTATGAATAAAGAAATCAATGTTCAGGATTTAGGCTTAAAAGATTATAAAGAAACTTGGGACTTACAAGAAAGATTGTTTAAAAAAATAATTGATACAAAAGTTAGGAATAGAAGTCAGAGTGTTAAACTTCCAACTTCTAATCATTTTATTTTTGTTTCTCACCCTCATGTTTACACTTTAGGCAAAAGTGGTGATATGTCAAATCTTTTGATGAGTGAGGAACAACTTAAAACCAAAGGGGTATTATTTTATAAAATAAATAGAGGTGGAGATATAACATATCATGGGCCAGGTCAAATTGTTGGATATCCAATTTTAGATCTTGATAATTTTTTTACTGATATTCATAAGTATCTAAGACTTTTAGAAATCACAATCATTAATACACTCTCTGAGTATGGTTTAAAGGCTACTACTAGTAAAGGTGAAACAGGAGTTTGGTTAGACGTTAATACGCCATTTGCAAGAAAAATTTGCGCTTTAGGTGTACGAGCCAGCAGATGGGTTACAATGCACGGATTTGCCCTGAATGTTAACACTGATCTGGGTTATTTCGACAATATAATACCATGTGGTATAAGAGGTAAATCAGTTACTTCTCTTAGAGTTGAATTAAAAAAGGATTATATTGATGAGAACGAGGTAAAAGAAAAAATTTTAAAGCACTTTTTTAATCTTTTCAACGCAAAGCAAATTAATACATTTGATACATAACAAGCTCATCAGAATTAATTTGACAGATAAATTCTAATGGCTTGTCTTTATCTACATTATTAAGATCAACACTTGAAGTTCCATATACTGGAAAATCAGTTAAAACTTCTCCTTTAGAGTCAAAAAACCAAACTTTATTAGATTGAATATCAGTGATTGTAATAAATATTTTATCATTTAAATAAAATAGTTTTGGTGGAGTAAAACTTCCATATTCAAGGTCTATTTTTTTATTACCTATTTGTAGATGATTGTCCCACTGAGCAATAATTAATTTGTTTGAGGCTAATAAATTAGTATTTGATTCAAATCCAAGTGTTTTTCTACTAACTCTTCCTTTAGTATCTACTTGAATAATATCACCATTAATTCCAATTGTAGTAAACATATCGTTGTTAAAAAATAATTCTTGGTTTGAAAATTTGAAATTTTCTTCAACTGGTATTCTTGTTTTTCCTCTACGATTTAAAATTTCAAATTTATCACCACTCAAGAATGTAATATAATCTTTATTTCGATGTCTGATATGTTTTGGTTGAGAACTAATATTAGATTTAGAATCATATTTAAACCCTTTCACTCGATTACCTTTGGAGTTGTACATCAATAAATCGGAATTTTGAACAACCAAAAAACGATAATCTTTATTTTTATCATAATCAAAAACTGAAAGTGGTTTTGAAATATCATCTTTAAACTTTAATGGAAAATTATTTACATCATTACCTAAAATATCAACTAAATACACTCTATTTTTAGTTGCAAATGCCATCTGCAACCGTCCATTTTTGAATAAATCAATTTGTTTTACTTCGCCTAAAATAGGACCAGCTAATTTTTTTTTCCAAAGTAAAGTGCCTTTGTTTGATATTAGGTAAAGTTGATTATTTATGTCTTGTGCTAATATGTCTTTCTGTTTTGTTCTGTGATTATTTATAAATTGAATTTCTCCAATAATTGGTGCATCCAATTTAAAACTAAATTGTTCTTGTACTTTTTTAAGTGTGTTTGAGTCAGTATTTTTTTTAATTAAACCATTTAGGTGTACGACATTATCATCTTTTATAACTTGAAAACTTGAGTTTTTATATTCGCGAAGATCTTCTTTAGAAAAGGATGTTTTTAAAGTTGCATTTATAATTAATGCTAAAGCTTCAGGATCTAAGGATTCAACGTATGAGACCTCATCGCTTAATAAATTTTTTACAGATTTATAATTTTGGTCATTAGATAAAACATTATTATTTATAAATTCTGAAATAATATTTTCAATGATTATTTCTTTTTCGGCAAAGATTATAAAATCATTTATTACTGAATAAAAATTTGCTTTAGTTGATGGAAGTATTTCACCAAAATTTGAATTAATAATAGAGTCATTATTAAATTTAAATATAGGTATTGATCGAAATGATTTAATTGATTCTCTATAGCTTAATAAAATATCATTACTTGAATTAACATCAATTGATTGAACTATAATTGCATCACCAAATTCAGATTTAATAGTTCCAAATTCTTTTGTTGTATTAAAAAATATCTTTGATGATTCAGGCAGTTTTAATGTGCTGTCAATTTCTTTAATATTATTATAAAAATTTTCAAAATTTGAATAAACAAACGAATTAAAATTAGAACTAGGACTAATTTCACTTAAGCTAGATTTTTTAGGTGAGATTTCATTGTAAATATTCATCCATTTAGAGTCTGTATATACTCCGTCAATTGCAATACTACTAGGGCTGGCATCAATATTTATTATTATATTTTCAAACAATAAGCTTTTTTGTTTTGATAAGCTTTTAGGCGAATAATATAATGTAAAAGTTGAGTTGTCTTTGATAATAGAGCTATATTTTAAAAAAGAATGACTTGATTTTGTTTTAGTTAATTCAGTGTATTTTTTAGTGGAGTTAAAAATCCATATGTCATCTTTAGATTTTGTATTTTTAAAAAGCTTCTCTTGTAAAACATGATTTTTTTTTGCTATAAAAGTGTAGTCAGATTTAGGGCCATAACATAATAATAATGGCCCAGAAATATTTACACTATCGATTGACATTAGATTATCTTCAATAATAGAAAGTAAATTAGTTTTTTTGAGTAAAGAATTGTTTACAAGGGCGCTTTTAAAAGTTTCAAATAAATTAATTTGAATAATGAGTTCAGAATCTTCAGGGATATAATCAACTATTTTTGAATTTAGTTGTTTATTTTTTTGACAGCTAAAAATTAACGCGATAAGAGTGATAAAAAGACTTGCTTTTTTCATGAGCTTATAGTTTTTGATCACTATCAAAGATAAAATTAAAATTCAAAATTTAATTGATTAGGTAATAGTTTAAATGATTTTCTATGATACTTTGATACACCATATTTTTTTATGGCATCCCTGTGTTCTTTAGTAGGGTAACCTTTATTTTTCTTCCAGTTGTACATTGGAAATTCTTCATGAATTATATTCATATAATTATCTCTGTATGTCTTTGCTAATATAGATGCAGCTGCAATATTTAAGTATAAAGAATCTCCTTTAACGACTGTTTGGTATGGAATTTTTTTGTACGGTTTGAAACGATTTCCATCAACTGAAATAAAAGACACATTTTGCAATTTACTAATAGCATTATGCATTGCTAATATTGAGGCGTTTAAAATATTGATTTGATCAATTTTATTATTATCAACATGCGAAACCCCAAAGCTTATAGCTTTATTTTCAATAATTTCTTTTAATTTAATTCTTTTTGATTCAGAAACTATTTTGGAATCATTTATTGTTTGATTCTCAAAATTTTTAGGTAAAATAACAGCAGCAGCAGTTACTGGCCCTGCCAAACAACCTCTTCCAGCTTCATCTGTCCCACACTCAAATTTTTTATTTGTTAAGCTTTTAGCTAACACAAAGTACTTGGATTTAAAAAAGTTGATTAATATTTATGTAATTATTCAAACCTATCAAAATCCCTAATAATTTCCTACTTTTGAATCAATTATATATTATCAAACACTATGCTATACAAACATTTAGTTGTATTTGTAGTTATATTTTTTTCTAACAATTTATTTGCTCAGCGAAACCTGCGCACATTAGATGGAAGTGCCAGAGATAAAAATCCTTCAAAAACTAGATTAAATGATAGTTTGTATAATAGGTCTTCAAATAATATAGGAAAAAACCCAAAAGCTAAAATTGAAGATTATAAAATTATATCAATCTTCCATGACACAACCTATCTTGATACTACGCTTTCTGTTAAGAAAGACTACAAATTTAATTATTTAAGAAAGGATTATTTTGATTTATTACCTTTTAACAATATGGGGCAGACATATAATTCACTAACAAAAAATTTAAAGAGTGGAATTATGCTTCCTTCCTTTGGTTCAAAAGCAAAACATTATAATTATATGGAGAAAAATGACATAAAATATTATCATGTGCCAACTCCGTTAACTGATCTAATGTTTAAGTCAAATTTTGAGCAGGGGCAATTACTTGATGCTTTTTACACAGTTAATACTTCAGAACAATTCAATTTCTCTATTGCATATAAGGGAATGAGGTCTCTGGGTAAATACCAACATATATTATCTAGCTCTGGTAATTTTAGGTTTACAACCAATTATCACACAAAAGATAAGCGTTATTATTTAAGAGCTCATTTTGTTAATCAATACATGATAAATCAAGAAAATGGTGGATTGTCAAATGAACAAATTATAGATTTTGAAAGTGGGAACTCTGAGTTTACAGATAGATCACTTTTCGATCCGCTTTTTGAAGATGCTGAGAGCAACTTAGAAGGGCGAAGGGTTTATTTAGATCATACTTATATGTTAAGACAAAAAGATTCACTGGGGAATAATGGGTTAAAACTTGGGAATACTTTTCATTTTGAAAAAAAATATTATCAATTTAAACAGGAAAGAAATTCTGAAGTCTTTGGAAATGCTTTTAGCAATATTGATTTGTTTGATAAAAATACTTTCGAGCATTTTTATTCAGAACTAAACTTAGAATTCAATAATGAAAAAATTGGAGTTTTAAATGCAAAAGTTGGATATAATCAATTTAATTATGGTTACAATTCTCTTGTATTTTTAAATGACCAAATAATTATAAATAGATTAAAAGAAAATGCAATTTCATTTGGAGGAGGATATCAAAATGAGCTTGGGCCATTTAATTTAAGTGCTGATTTAGGTGTCAATATTACAGGTGATCTAAATGGTAATTTTTTGAATGCAAAAGCTGATGTTAATATCTCTGATGATTTAAAAGCTAGTATAAATTTAAATACAAATTCTAGTGTGGCAGATTATAATTTCCGCTTGTATCAAAGTGATTATATAAATTATAATTGGTACAATAATTTCAGAAATGAATTATCTCAAAAATTGAATTTTAATTTAACTTCAAAAATCTTAGGTTCGTTATCAGCCGATTTTAACAATATTAAAAACTATTTATATTTTGAAGATAAAGGATCTGGTGTAAAGCCATATCAATATGAGGGAACAATTAATTTTGTACGATTCAAATATGAAAAAGAATTTAAATACAGAAAATTTGGTTTATACAATACCGTATTGTATCAAAATGTATTAGAAGGGTCTTATTACATTAATATTCCAGAGATAAATACTAGGCATACTTTTTATTATAGTGATCATTTATTTAAAAAAGCCATGTATTTGCAGACAGGTTTTACTTTAAGTTATTTTTCAAAATATAATATGAATGCTTATGATCCTGTTCTTGCCGAATTTTATATTCAAAATGAATCTATATTGGGAGGATTCCCAAGATTAGACTTTTTTATAAATGCTAAAATACAGCAGACTCGTTTGTTTTTAAAAGCTGAGCACTTCAACTCTTCAATTACGGGTTATAATTATTACTCTGCTCCAAACTATCCCTACAGAGATTTTATTGTTAGGTTTGGAATTGTATGGAATTTCTTTTTGTAAGCTTATTACAACTATAATAAATATTTTTTACAGAATAATTTTTTTCTTTTAATTTAAAAAGTTGATTAGAATATTTTTTGTTTAAAATAATTAAACATATGTCATAAATAACTTTGAATGTTCTACTAAGACCATATTTTGATTTGCCGAATTTGCGAGGCATGTGATTTACTGGCACTTGCATTATTTTTAATCCATTCAAAAAGCTGATTGTTGTAATATATCGGTGTATTTCCCCACTAAATATTAATTTTTTTGCTGCACTTTCATTAAATATTTTTAAAGCACATCCATTGTCTTTAATTTTAGTTTTTGTTAATATTTGAATTATGTAATTGGCAATTATTGATGGGATTTTTTTAAAGAAAGGATCTTTACGTTCTTTACGAAAACCTACTATTAAATCTAAACTTTTATTTTTAAGAATTTCTAGCATCCATGGAATATCGTGAGGGTCATTTTGTAAATCTCCATCCATAGTAACAATGTAATTCCCTTTAGAAAAATCTATTCCTGCTGCTATTGCAGAGCTTTGGCCATAGTTTTTATCTAATTCAATAACTGTTACAGATTTTTCATTTAGTTTTTTTAGTTGATTTGAAGTGCCATCTGTTGACCCATCATTCACAAACAGAATCTCATAGTTTAAGTCTTTCAGGGCCTTTGTCAAAGCTAGCCCCATTAACTTCACATTTAAAGCTTCATTGTGAAGCGGGATAACTACTGATATTAAATCTGATTTAGAATTACTTGATGATGACAATTTATAATGTGAATTGACTTTAACTAGGCTAAGTTAATCTTTTAAAAGTTCTCTTGAAATTACTATTTTTTGTATTTCTGATGTGCCCTCATAGATTTGAGTTACTTTAGCATCTCTCATCATTCGTTCAACATGATAATCTTTTACAAATCCATTACCACCATGAATTTGAACAGCTTCAACAGTATGCTGCATAGCTACTTTTGAAGCGTATAATTTTGCCATGGCACTTGATTTGTCATAATTTATATTGTTATCTTTTTCTATTGCAGCTTTATAAACTAAAAGTCTAGCAGCTTCAATATCTGTTGCCATTTCTGCTAATTTAAAACCAATTGCTTGGTGTTTACTAATTTCCTTTCCAAATGCTTTACGTTCTTTTGAGTATTTCAAAGCCAATTCGTAAGCTCCTGAAGCAATTCCTAAAGCTTGTGCTGCAATTCCAATTCTACCACCAGATAAAGTTTTCATTGCAAATTTGAATCCAAATCCATCTTCACCAATACGATTTTCTTTTGGGACTTTAACATTATTAAATTGTAAAGTGTGAGTGTCACTTCCTCTAATTCCTAATTTATTTTCTTTTGGACCTATGTGAAAACCAGGTGTATTTCTTTCAACTATAAATGCGTTTATGCCTTTATGCCCTTTAGATTTATTTGTTTGTGCAATGACTATGTATATTTGAGCGCGACTTCCATTTGTAATCCAATTTTTAGTTCCATTAATAATATAATGATCTCCTTTATCAACAGCCAGTGTGGTTTGCGAAGTTGCGTCACTTCCTGCCTCGGGTTCACTCAAACAAAATGCTCCGACCCATTCACCCGTTGATAGTTTTGGTAGATATTTATTTTTTTGTTTTTTGTTTCCAAACTTTTCTATTCCATAGCAAACTAGTGAATTATTTACAGAGACTATGACACTTGCAGATGCATCTATTTTAGATAATTCTTCAATAATCAAAACATAAGACAAAGTATCCATCCCACTTCCCCCGAATTCAGGATCAACCATTATGCCCATAAATCCAAGATCTCCCATTTTTTTTACTAAATTGTCAGGAAAATTTTGAAGTTCATCTCGTTCTATAACCCCGGGTAATAGTTCAGTCTTAGCAAATTCTCGCGCAGAATTTCGAATTAAAATTTGTTCTTCAGAAAGATTAAACTCCACTATACTTGAAATTATTGAATCATCAATTAATAGTATCAAATATAGCTTTTTATTGTGATATTATTATTTTAATTTATAATTATTATTAATTTGATAAAAAAAACATACAACATAATTGGTTTGATGTCTGGAACATCATTGGATGGTTTAGATATATGTTATGTAAAGTTCAATAAAGGACTAGAATGGAAATATGAAATTCTAATTTCTGAAACATTAGCATATGATTCAGAAATGAAATCTGATCTAAAAAAAGCCATAAATTTTAGTTCAAGGGATTTAGATAATTTAGATAATAAATACACATATTTTTTAGGTGAGAAAATAAATGACTTTATATTAAAAAATAGAATTGAAAATTTAGATGCAATTAGTAGTCATGGTCATACAATTTTTCATAAACCTGAGAAAGGATTAACATACCAAATAGGGAATTTACCAGAACTATCTAAGTATACTAGAAACACTGTTGTCTGTGATTTCAGATCTCAAGATGTTGAGATGGGTGGGCAAGGCGCACCTTTGGTGCCCATCGGAGATGAACTTCTATTTTCAAAATATGATTATTGCATAAACTTAGGTGGATTTTCAAATATATCGTTTAGAGATAATAATCAAAGAATTGCTTTCGATATATGTCCAACAAACATAGTTCTTAATTATTACTCTAGAAGTATTGGTTTTGATTATGATGATAGAGGTAAGTTAGCAGAGTTAGGAGAATTAAATATACCATTATTAAACAAACTCAATTCATTAGATTTTTACAAAAAAAATTATCCTAAATCTTTGGGTTATGAATGGGTTACTGATGAAATAATACCTTTATTATCAAATAGTGAATTAGAATTAAAATCAATATTGAGAACTTTTGTAGAACACATAGCAATTCAAATTACTTCAGCTTTGAAAAAAAGAAATCATAAAAAAGGGTTGTGGACTGGAGGTGGTTTGTATAATTCATTTTTGATAAACCGTATTTCAAAAAATTTAAATCATCAAATAACTTATACAGATGAAAAACTAATTAATTTCAAAGAGGCAGTAATTTTTGCTTTTCTTGGGACATTAAGACTTAGGGATGAAATTAATTGTTTGTCAAGTGTTACAGGAGCTTTAAAAAATCATAGTAGTGGTAAAATATATTTTCCTTAACAATATGAGCGGAAATCTTTCATATATTTGTTTTCTTATAAAAAATTAAATCTTAATTAATAACAACTTATGGAAACTATAATTATTATAGTATTTGTTGCTGGATATTTGGCAATAACATTGGAACATAGTTTGAAGATTGATAAGCTTGTTCCAGCTCTGGTAATGATGGCGATTTGTTGGGCATTTATCTCATTTGGTGTAGACGATTTTAAAAGCTGGTTTGATTCTTCTTCGCATAAGTTATTAAATAATTTTTTCGATTTTAGTCATGAAGAAAAAATGGTTCTTTTAGAAGAAACTTTACTTCATCATTTAGGAAAAACTGCTGAAATTTTAGTTTTCTTAATAGGTGCGATGACCATTGTTGAAATCATAGCATATTTTGATGGTTTTTCCAATATTAAGAATTTTATTAAAACTAAAAATAAAACAAAATTATTATGGATTTTATGTTGGCTTGCTTTTATACTATCAGCAATCATAGATAATCTAACAGCTACTATTGTGTTGATTTCATTGCTACAAAAGTTAGTTAACGATAAGGAAATGCGAATTTGGTTTGCAGGGCTAATAATAATCGCTGCTAATGCAGGTGGAGCTTTCTCGCCTATTGGAGATGTAACAACTACTATGTTATGGATTGCTAAGAAAGTATCAACTCCTCATCTTTTTGGATACCTTCTTTTACCGTCTCTATTTTGTATGATCATACCTACTTTTATAGCTTCAAAACTTTCTGTATTTAAAGGTAATTTAGAAATAGATAGTGATGATAATGCTCAGGGTAAATTTAGTAGTGTAATGCTTTGGTTAGGATTGTCTGCTATAATCTTTGTTCCAATTTTTAAAATGCTAACTCATCTTCCTCCTTACGTTGGTATGATGTTATCCTTAGGAATTGTAGCGATTTTCGCAGAAATTTACGGATCAAAATATAATTCAGATAAATCTGATATTATTGGACATGTTAGTCCAGTACACCATTCGCTTAGTAAAATTGAATTCCCTAGCATTTTATTTTTTCTTGGTATTCTTATGGCTGTAGCTGCTTTAGAATCATTAGGAATTCTTTTTGGTTTTGCAGATTGGTTAAAAGAGTCAACCCCACACATAGGAACAGAAGTGGTTGGTGCTGGAGTTTCTGATCTTGTTGTTCTTTTATTAGGAGTAGGTTCTGCAGTAATTGATAATGTTCCATTAGTGGCTGCTTCATTAGGAATGTTTTCTGAACCTATGGATGATATTTTATGGCATTTTATTGCTTATTCTGCAGGTACAGGAGGCAGTATGTTAATCATAGGTTCAGCTGCTGGAGTTGTAGCCATGGGAATGGAGAAAATTAATTTCTTTTGGTATTTGAAAAAAATTAGCTGGTTAGCATTAGTAGGGTTTATTTGTGGTTCAATAGTCTTCTTTTTTACACGAACTCTATTTTAATAATTCTCTAGAGACAATAAATGAATTACAAAGAAACAACATCATGGATGTTTTCTAAGCTTCCTATGTATCAAAGTCATGGTAAAAGTGCTTACAAAGAAGATTTGCATCGAACAGAATTGCTAGTATCACATTTAAAGAATCCACATCATAATTTTAAATCTGTTCATGTTGGAGGCACCAATGGTAAAGGTTCTACTTGCCATATGATCGCTTCAGTATTACAAAACTCTGGTTACAAAGTAGGACTTTATACATCACCACATTTGAAAGATTTTAGAGAAAGAATAAGAATAAATGGAAATAAGATTTCAAAAAAAAATGTGGTTAATTTTATTCATGAAAACAAATCATTTTTAGAACTGAATAAATTATCATTTTTTGAAATGACTGTTGGAATGGCATTTGATTTTTTTTCAGAAGAACAAGTAGATATTGCAATTATTGAAGTTGGATTAGGGGGTCGTTTAGATTCCACAAATGTAATTATGCCATTGCTTTCAATAATAACAAATATTGGAATGGATCACACTCAGTTTTTGGGTGATACTTTACAAAAAATTGCTTTTGAAAAAGCGGGTATTATAAAATACAATACACCAGTTGTAATTGGAGAATTTCAAGAAGATATTGTTCATGTTTTCAATGAAAAAGCTTCAAAAATGAATTCTCAAATATCATTTGCAAATCAACTAATTCGAAATCCAATCGAATGTAGCTTAAAAGGATCATATCAAAAATCAAATGTAAAGACTGCTCAACTAGCATTAAACATTTTAATTTCAAAAGGATTCAATATTTCTAAGTCCTCTTTGAAGTTAGGATTTTCAAATGTTCAAAAATCTACAGGAATTAAAGGCCGTTGGCAAATATTGGGTACTCAGCCAAAAATTATTTGTGATACAGCTCATAACAAAGATGGTTTAAGCCTAGTTTTTAATCAACTAGCTAGAGAAAATTTTAATAATTTACATGTTGTTTTAGGTTTTGTAAATGATAAATCTTTAGAAAGTATCATAACTATTTTTCCAGTTAATGCACAATATTATTTCTGTAGACCTAATATTCCAAGAGGATTAGACTCATCTGAGCTCAAAAAATTATTTTTAAGGAACAACTTAAAAGGTAAGTCTTATTCATCAGTTACTAAGGCGTTTTCTGAAGCAAAAGCATCTGCGAAGAAAAATGATTTAATTTTTGTTGGCGGTAGTACTTTTGTAGTAGCTGAAGTTGTTTAAATTTTAATAAAAAACCTTTTGGATAATAAAAAACTAATCTATATTTGCAGACCATTGTAAGGGCGCGTAGCTCAGTTGGTTCAGAGCACCTGGTTTACACCCAGGGGGTCAG
>JAYNFX010000024.1:0-12999 GCA_038106885.1 Flavobacteriaceae bacterium
ATTGCTTCTACTTACGGTAGAGGAGTTTGGCAAAGTGAAATGGCAACTTCAGCCCTAGCAAGTGATGATGTAAAAATAGTTGAAATTATCAGTCCAACTTCAAATACAATTAATTGTGGACTCGTTGATACTCAAATTAGAGTTAAAAATAATGGACAAAATACAATTAATGAAATATTAATTACTTACTCAATTTCCGACAATACACCCTTTGGTAATCAAAATTTTGAACAACTATGGACAGGTGAATTGCTTTCTCTTGACACTGAAATCATTGACTTAGAAACTCTTGATTTAGATCAAGGTTCAAGAGAGATGGAAGTTTCTGTTTCAATAGAAAATGACACATTCGATTCAAATAATTATAAATCTGTTGTATTTCAAGTTAATGATTCTGGTGTAGCACAATCTGTAATGACTTTTGAAACATCAGCAGACAGATTACTTGAAGTTGCTGAGTACGGCTCTAAAAATTGGGAATTTGGAGTTCCCGATGGTGCAAACCTAAACTCTGTCAGCTCAGGTCAGAAAGTTTATGGCACTAACCTTGAAGGCAACTATCTTGATAATAGCAAATCATATTTATATACTCCTTGTTATGATTTAACTAATTTATATGATCCAATATTAAAATTTGACATGGCATTTGATATTGAATTTGATTGGGATTTATTATACTTAGAATATTCAAATGACCAGGGTCAAAATTGGAATATTTTAGGAAACTCCGATGATCCTAACTGGTATAATAGTTCTAGAATTTCTGGTGACGGTGTAAATAATAATTGCTACAACTGTGTTGGATCTCAGTGGACTGGTACAGAGCTAGAAATGCAAGAGTACTCATATGACCTAACTAATATTGATGATTACAGTAATGTTATTTTCAGGTTTGTCTTTCATACTGATGAATATGTGAATCAAGAAGGTGTAATTATTGATGATTTAGTTATAGAGGGCACAACTCTTAATGTTAATGATTTTGATAACAATCAAATTTCAGTTTATCCAAATCCATCTAGTGATATCTTTAATATATACTTGAATAATATTCCAAAATACGATATTATTTTATCTGATATCACTGGGAAAATATTATTTGAAGATAAAAACACCAACGGTGTTGCAAATTACCCTCTAAACCTAAACAGATTTTCAAATGGAATTTATTTTCTAAAAGTCTTAACAAAAAATAAATTTTTTACTAAAAAGTTAATATTAAATAAATGATGGAAAACAAAAATATTCTACTAACAACAATACTATTTTTAAGTTTTTTAGTTTCATGTAATAATAAATCTAAAAATGAATCTTTAAATTCATCTGTTCCTGGAATTATACTTGAAAACATGGATCTTAATATCAATCCTAAGGATAATTTTTATGATTATGTTAATGGAAATTGGACTAAAACCACACAAATTCCAGATGATGAGACGCGTTGGGGAGGATTTGGCGTTTTAAGAAAATCTACAAGAGAAGATGTATTAGAAATTATTAAAACATCAAAAGAATTGGGTACTTATTCTGAAGGAAGTGATCAAAAAAAAGCTCTACTAGTTTTTGAATCTGAATTAGATACTTTAACTAGAAATAAATCTGGAATTAAACCAATAGTTCCCTTTTTAAATGAAATAGATAAAATAAATTCATTAAAAGATTTACAAGAAGTATACTGTAAAAATATTGGTATATCAAATCCATTTATTGGCCTTGGAGCTAACCCAGATTTAAACAATAGTAGTGTTAATATCGGATGGATATATCCAGGCGGTTTGGGTTTACAAAGGGATTATTATGTAGATAATGACGAGAAAACAATAGAAATCAGAAAAAAATACACTGCACACATATCTAAGATGCTTCAATTTATTAATTTTCCCGCTGATTATGCCAATTCTGCAGCTGAGAGAATATTAGAGCTTGAAACAAAGTTGGCAATACCACGTTTAGATAAAGTCCAAAGTAGAGATATAAGAAACTTCAATAATCCTAAAAAATTAAATGAGCTAGATAAACTTACTCCAGCTTTTGACTGGATTAAGTTCTTATTAGATATGGGCATTGATTCTCTTCCAGAAGAAGTTATTGTAATGCAACCAAATTACATGATTGCTTTAAATGAATTTCTATTATCAACGAGTATTGAAGATTTAAAGATTTTGATGAAATGGAGCACATTAGATAATTCTGCTCGTTATTTATCTACTGAAATCGAAAAAACTAATTGGGAATTTTATAGCAAAACATTAAGTGGGGCAAAAAAACAGCGTGATGCTGAACAGCGTGCACTTGGTACAGTAAGTAGAAGTGTTGGAGAAGCAATTGGTAGATTATATGTTGAAGCTAAGTTCCCACCTGAGGCGAAGCAAAATGCTGAAAAGATGATTTCTAATGTCATTAAAGCTTTTCAAATTAGAATAGAAAAATTGGATTGGATGGGTGAAGAAACAAAATCCAGGGCTATTGAAAAATTGGATAAGTTTACTGTTAAAATTGCATATCCTGACGAATGGGAAGATTATTCTAAACTAAAAGTAGAAGAAAAAAATAATTTTGCTGAAAATATGCTAGCTGTATCAAAATGGAACAGAGATAATAACCTTTCAGAAATTGGAAAACCTGTTGACAAGTCTGAGTGGGGTATGCCACCTCAAACTGTTAACGCTTATTTCAATCCACTAAATAATGAAATTGTTTTTCCTGCTGCAATTCTACAGCCTCCATTTTATAATTTTACTGCTGATGACGCAGTTAATTATGGAGGTATTGGAGCTGTAATAGGACATGAAATATCACATGCTTTTGATGATTCTGGTGCCAGATTCGATGGTGATGGAAATGTAAATAACTGGTGGACTGAAAAGGATCTAAAAGAATTTGAAAAAAGAGGAAAAGCACTTGCAGATCAATACAGTAAAATTGAAGTTCTAGATGATGTTTTTATTAATGGAGAATTTACTTTAGGTGAAAACATTGGAGATCTTGGAGGGGTCCTTGGGGCATATGATGGTTTACAGCTACATTTCGAAAATACAGGAAGGCCATCTGATATCGATGGTTTTACAGCTGAGCAAAGATTTTTTATATCTTGGGCAACCGTATGGAGAACTTTAACAAGAGAAGATGCTCTTAGAACACAAATTAAAACTGATCCACATTCTCCAGGGATTTACAGAGCTACTCAGCCACTAAAAAATGTTGATGCATTTTATGAAGCATTTGATATTAAATTAGGTGATGAAATGTACTTGGCACCTGAAGACCGTGTAAGAATTTGGTAAGATTATTAATTTTATTCTTTAACTTTCTTTTGATTTATTATAGCGTCCTTTGCCAATTTTGCTAAATTAAAGTTAGGAGCTAGTTGGAGAGATTCGTCTAAAATTTGTATAGAAACTTCATGATTTTGTTCAGGATTTTCTCTAAATTTTGCAATTGCTTTTAAATATAAAAAACCTGCTTTCAAAGGAACTTGATAAGGGGTTTGAGTCTCATAATATGGTTTCATTATGTCATCAGAGCTGTTTGCTAAACCATATGTAATATTTAGATTAGCTCCAGTAAGATCATTTGTTTGTATTTTTAAGTCTGCCAATTCATAAGCTAAACTTGGATTTGAAAAACGTTTAAATAATAATTCATAATGTTCAATAGCTCTTGAAGGCTCATTTAATGATTTCAAGCAAACCGCCTTTACCTCAACAGCCATATCTGAATCTGAATCATCACTTTTTATTCCCAAAAGGTTTAGAGCCTGAACATACTTACCTTCGTTCATGTAAAGAGCAGCTAATGTGTCTTTACGTGCAATATTTGGTTCCAAAACTAAAAGATGAGTCATGGCATTAATTATTCCTTGAACATCTCCTTGTTTCTGCATCTGATTATAGTATGATTTGTAATGTTCAACTAGATCTGAATTCTCTTGTGATGTTAAAATATTAGAAAAAAATATTAGAAAGATACTCGTTATAAAAAGGTTTTTTATCATTATTTGAATATTGGAGTTCAAATGTAAAAATATTTTTTTAAAAAAAAGGTTATAAAGATTATGTTTAGTATTGGTTAAATATTGTAAAAAATCACAAATTAACCTAAGAAGAAGATCTTTTTGAAAGTGTAGAATTAATAACAACTGTTTGATTATTTACGTCTTTACTTTCTAACTGTTCAATCAAAAGACTTGCCGCAGTTTTACCCATGGTAAAACTATGCTGATTAATTGTTGTAAGCTCGGGTGATAAATAAGGTGCCATTCTTTCACTAACGTATCCAACTACTGCTATATCTTTTGGGATTTTTTTATCCAATTCTCTTGCAACTTTATAGACAGCAAAAGAAGCATCAGTATCCAAAGCAATAACAGCATCAGCTTTGTTGTTAGCTAAATATTCTTTTAAAGTTGTTTCAATATAATCTCTATTTGATTCCAGAACAACAGGGCTTAATCCGGCTTCATTCATCGCCTTTTGATAACCTTTAGTTCTTTGTTTACCAACATTAAGATTGTTAATTGCAGAAAGTAAAATAATATTTTTACGTTTGGATGTAATTAAATTTTTTGTTGCCTCAGAAATTGCACTATAATCATTAGTCTCAACTTTAACACATGGAATAGTTTCAATAACACGATCAAACATAACTAATTTTTTACCATCATTAATTGCATCCTCGAAATGACTATATTCATTTAATGTTTGTGTTTCTTCAGAAACAGCAACGATAAAACCATCTACCACTCCATTACTCAACATATCAAAATTATCCACTTCTTTGCTATGAGACTCCTTAGTTAAACATACTATGGTACTGTAATTAGTTTTTGATATCACACTCTCAATTCCATACAAAGCTCGAGCAAAAAAACTATTTTGAACAGATGGAATGATTACAGCAATTGTATTTGTCCGTCCAGATTTTAACCCCAATGCAATTTTATTTGGACGGTAATTATAAGCCTTAGCAGTTTCAACAATTTTCTTTTTTGTAGATTCACTTATCTCGTGGCTATCATTTAAAGCTTTTGATATTGTTGAAATTGAAACTCCTAAAATTGATGCAAGTTCTTTTAATGTTGTTCTTCTACTGGCCAAAGGTTAATTTTTTAAATGTTAACTAATTTACAATAATTATAAATATAATTTCGTGTAATAATATATTCAAAAAAGCCTTAGATAATCTAAGGCTTTTTAATTATACAAAACTAAACAAATTTTTACTTGTTTGTGCGACTAAAAATTTATTCTCTTGTTCTCTTACCTGGGTAAGCTAAAGAACCATGTTCAGAAACATCTAATCCTTCCATTTCTTCCTCTTCAGTAACTCTTAAACCAATTGTAGCTTTAAGAATTCCAAAAACAACAAACGAAAGAACAACTGCCCATACCATGTAAGCTACAGCGCCTTTAAGTTGTGCTATTATTTGAAAAGAATCACCACCATTAAAGATTCCAATACCAGTATCACCATCAACACCCCAAAGACCAATTACAATTGTACCCCAAAAACCTGCAACTCCATGAACGGAAGCAGCACCGATAGCATCATCAATTTTCAACTTCTTCTCAATGAATTCGATAGAAAAAACTACCAAAACACCACCTATGAGACCGGCTAAAACAGCTCCAGGTTCAGACATATTTCCACATCCTGCAGTGATACTAACCAAGCCAGCCAATGCACCGTTTAAGGTTTGAGCTAAATTTGGTTTTCCATACCAAATCCATGTAGTGATTAAAGCGCCCATTGCACCTGCAGCTGCAGCAAGGTTTGTTACAACTACTACCGCTGATGCACCAACAGCATCGTCACCTCCCCAAGCGAGTTGTGAACCTCCATTAAATCCAAACCATCCTAACCATAGAATAAAAACTCCTAAAGTTGCAAGAACTTGATTGTGACCTGGAAATGGTATTACTTTACCATCAACAAATTTACCAATTCTTGGACCTACCATGTAAGCAGCAACTAATGCAGCAAAACCACCAACTCCGTGAACAATAGAAGATCCCGCAAAATCAATAAAGCCAGCATCTGTCAACCACCCTGTACCAGCCCATTGCCATCCACCTGCAATTGGGTAAATAATTGCAGTCATAACAACTGTAAAAATCGCATATGTAGAGTACTTAGTACGTCCTGCTATAGCACCAGAAACAATAGTTGCAGCTGTTGCAGCAAACATAGTCTGGAAAAATAAATCAGCTCCATCTCCTTGGAATAATCCTGACCAGAAGAACCAACCATTTGAAGTGTCGCCATACATCAATGAATAGCCTACAAACCAGTAAGTTAGTGAACCAACACAAATGTCTAATAAGTTTTTCATAGCAATATTGACTGCATTTTTTGAACGAGTCATACCTGATTCAACAAGAGTAAATCCAGCTTGCATGAAGAATACTAAAATACCTGATAATAGCATCCATAACATTCCCATATCTCCCTCAACTGAAGCAGTATCTTGGATAATCAATGGAAAGTTTGTAAATAAAGAATTTAACATAACTATTTAATTATTTTGATAAAAAGACAAATATCATTGCCTTTTTGGTTAATGAAGTAGCAAAAATATGTTTTTAAATACAATACCCACATTAATTTAGGGGTTTTTTTTAATATTTATATAATTATTAATTTATACCCCTAAAATTTAGGGGGTATTCAAAAAAAACAAAAGTTTTTAATAAAATTTAATATTTACACAAAAAAAACCCTCAATTAAAATTGAGGGTTTAAAAAAATTAAGTTTAAAAATCAAGATATTTTTAATCCTGGTACTGCCTGTTTTATAGAATCAGGAGAGATAAAGATCATTTTTCCATTTTGATCTTTTGTCATTAAAATCATTCCTTGACTTTCAACACCTCTTAATAATCGAGGTTTTAAGTTACATAATAAAACAACCTCAACTCCAATCAAATCCTCTGGCAAATAATCCTTTGCTATTCCAGAAACAACTGTCCTTACATCAGAACCTAAATCAACCTTTAAAAGTAATAACTTATTGGTTTTTTTAATTTTACTTGCCTGTAGTATTTTACCTAATCTAAGATCCATTTTAGAAAAGTCCTCAAAAGGGATATGTTCTTTCTCCAAAACAAAATCTTGATTACTAGACACATTATTCAATTTGTTTCGTAATTTCAAAAGCTGCTTTTCTATTTGACTATCCTCAATTTTTGAAAACAATAAACTTGTCTCATTTATAACGTGTCCATTTTGTAAATACTCTTTTAAATTTAGCAGATCTACCCAGTTAGGTTTATTTTTAAGATTTAAAATTAATTGCAGTTTATTAGCTGAAAATGGCAAAAAAGGCTCACTAATAACTGACAAAGCAGTAACAATTTGTAAAGCTGTATTCATTATAGTCCTAACTCGATTGGGATCGGATTTAATTAATTTCCATGGCTCTTGTTCAGCAAGATATTTGTTGCCAATCCGCGCTATATTCATCAATTGCTGACTTGCTTCTCTAAAACGAAATCTTTCAAGGGAATGTTCTATATTTTTAAAGCATGACTTTACAGAATTTAAAACCTCAAAGTCTTCAGTGGTGACAATATCACATTTTGGAACAATACCGTCATAATATTTGTGTGTAAGAACTAAAACTCTATTTACAAAATTTCCAAAAATAGCGACTAATTCGTTATTATTTCTTGATTGAAAATCTTTCCATGTAAAATCATTATCTTTTGTCTCAGGAGCAGTTGCTGTTAAAACATATCTTAAAACATCCTGCTGATTAGGAAAATCAACTAAATAATCTGGAAGCCAAACAGCCCAGTTTTTTGAAGTAGATATCTTTCTTCCTTCAAGATTTAAAAATTCATTAGCAGGAACATTGGTTGGGAGTATATAACTCCCCTCAGCTCTTAACATTGAAGGGAAAATTATACAATGAAAAACTATATTGTCTTTACCAATAAAGTGAATTAGCTCAGTATTCTTATCCTTCCAATATAATTCCCAATTTTTACCATTAGCTTGAGCCCACTCCTTAGTCGAAGAAATATAACCAATTGGCGCATCAAACCAAACATAAAGCACCTTGCCATTTGCATCTTTTTCAGGGACAGGAACACCCCAATCAAGATCTCTAGTTACTGCTCTAGATCTTAACCCATCATTAATCCATGACATACATTGACCATACACATTTGACTTCCAGTCATCTTTATGCTCTTTGCCAATCCATTCAGATAAAAATTCTTGATGCCTCTCCAATGGCAAATACCAATGTTTAGTAGATTTTAATACTGGTTTATTACCAGTTATTGCTGACTTAGGTGAAATCAGGTCGGTCGCATTGTGACTAGCTCCACATGCTTCACACTGATCACCATAACTCTCATTATTACCACATTTGGGACATGTTCCTATAACGAAACGATCTGCAAGGAATTGATTTGCATCTGAGTCATAAAGTTGCTCTGATGTATTTACAACAAATTCTCCTTTATCACTTAAACTTTTAAAAAATGATGAAGCTGTTTTGTAATGAATTTCAGCAGAAGTCCTGGAATAATTATTAAAAGAAATACCAAAATCTTCAAAAGAATCTTTAATAATTTTATGATATCGATCTACTACAGCTTGTGGACTAATACCTTCTTTTTTAGCCTTTATTGTGATAGGAACGCCATGTTCATCACTTCCACAAATAAAGACAACATCGTCACCTTTAAGCCTTTTATACCTGGCATAAATATCAGCTGGTATATATACTCCTGCCAAATGCCCTATGTGTATGGGGCCATTTGTATAAGGCAATGCAGCTGTTATGGTATATCTTTTAGACATTTTCAGACAAATAAAAACAAAAGTAAACAAATATAGCAGCAATCAGAACATAACCTGTTAGAATTTTATATCTTTACCTAAATCCCTAAAACATGTATCTAAAACTCCTTTTTTTTATGCTTATTTTCATAAGCTGTAGTAAGGGTGAATCAACTTTAATGACAAAAAACAAAAAAAATAAAAATTTTAAATCTTTAATAAAGCCGGATTATCTAAAATCTGGTGATACAATTGCAATTATTGCACCATCAGGAGTACTTAATAATAGAAACCAAGCTATTGAAAATGCAAAAAAATTAATTACAGAATGGGGATTAGTCCCGATAATTGGAAAAAATATTTACAAAAAAAATTATCATTTTGCAGGTAACGATAAAGAAAGATTAGACGACCTGCAGTGGGCATTTGATCATAAAAACATAAAGGCGATTTGGTGTGCTCGCGGAGGATATGGCAGCATTAGAATTGTTGATGAATTAAATTTTGATCAATTTAAAAAATACCCAAAATGGCTTATAGGATATTCTGATATCACAGTACTTCACAATAAACTTAATAATTTAGGATTTGAAACTATACACGGAATGATGGCTGTTAACATGGAGGAAAATCAAAAAGAAATTATTGAATCAATTGAATCGCTAAAAAATTGCTTGTTTGGAAAACTTAAATCACTCCATATAAACAATAATAAATACAATCGAATTGGTAAATCATCTGGAATTTTAGTTGGTGGCAATCTTACTTTGTTGGCATCCCAACTTGGAAGCAACTCTGAAATAGACACTAAAAATAAAATTTTATTTATTGAGGAAATTGGTGAATACAAGTACCATATAGACAGGATGCTCCAAAGCTTGAAAAGAGCTGGTTTTTTTGACAATTGTAACGGAGTGTTAATTGGAGATATGAGTGAAATTAAAATAAATTCGCCCTCATGGGGAAGTAGCGTAAATGAATTAATTTATGAGGTGCTAAAACCATATAAGTTCCCAATTAGCTTTGGAATACAATCAGGACATTTAAAACATAATGAATCTTTAATTTTTGGTAGAAATATTGATCTTGATGTTAAAGCATCAAAAACGATTATTAGTTTTTAAACAAAACGCATCAGCTATTTAAAATTGCTTTAAATAATTCTAGCCCCTGCTGGACAGTCTTAATATTTTCAAAAGAGAGTAATAAACGTAAACCACCTCGAGTTTTCTTTTCTATTAATTTACATGTCTTTGGGTTGATTTTAGCATATTCTAAAATCTTTGAAAATTGTATTGATTCGAAAAAAGAACTTCCTTGATCATTAATAAAATAACCCACAAGTTTCTCTTGTTTCATTAGAATTTTTTGTAAACCAAGTTCAGCACCAAGCCATTTCATCTCCACGCTATCAAATAAATCAACAACTTCGCATGGAAAAGTTCCAAAACGATCTTTGATCTCCAATTTGAATTGAGCTAATTGATCATTTGTTTTAATAGAATTTAAAGTAGTATATAACCTCAATCGCTCTGAAATACTATTCACATAATCATCTGGGAATAAAAGAGAAAAATCTGTGTCAATTATCAGTTCATTATTTTTAAAATTATCTTTGGATTTATTATTGAACAAACTCTCAAATTCATTTTCCTTGAGTTCGTTTATTGCCTCATTAAGAATCTTTTGGTAAGTTTCAAAACCAATATCATTGATAAACCCACTCTGCTCACCGCCAAGCAAATCTCCTGCTCCTCTGATTTCTAAATCTTTCATTGCAATATTAAACCCACTCCCAAGTGCAGTGTACTGCTCTAAAGCTGTAATTCTTTTTCTAGCATCATTTGTCATTAAATGATAATCTGGAGTTATAAAGTAACAAAATGCTTTTTTATTACTTCTACCTACTCTACCCCTCATTTGATGAAGATCACTTAACCCAAAATTATTTGCGTTATTTATAAAAATAGTATTCGCATTAGGGACATCTAAACCACTTTCTACAATTGTTGTGCTAACCAAAACATCGAATTCTCCCTCCATAAAATCCAACATAAGTTTTTCTAATTTCTTACCTTCAAGTTGACCATGACCAATTGCTATTTTTGCATCAGGGACAAGACGTTGAATCATTCCTGAAACTTCTTTAATATTGTCAATTCGGTTATGAATAAAAAATACCTGTCCAGCGCGCTGAATTTCGTAAATTATAGCATCACGAATAATACTTTCATTCATTCTAATAACTTGGCTATCTATTGGGTAACGATTTGGCGGCGGTGTGTTGATTATTGATAAATCTCTAGCAGCCATCAAACTGAATTGTAAAGTACGCGGGATGGGAGTTGCTGTTAGTGTTAAAACATCAACATTTTCTTTGATAGTTTTTAGCTTATCCTTTACAGCAACACCAAATTTTTGTTCCTCGTCAATAATTAAAAGACCTAAATCCTTAAACTCAACAGACTTGTTAACTAATTGATGTGTGCCAATTATAATATCTAATTTACCAGAACTAAGATTTTCTAAAGTTTCTCGTTTTTGTTTTTGAGTTTTAAATCGATTCAAATAATCTACAGTGACAGGAAAATCTCTGAGCCTGTTAGCAAATGTTTTTGCATGCTGGAAAGCTAAAATTGTTGTTGGTACTAAAATAGCCACTTGCTTTCCGTTATCAACTGCTTTAAATGCAGCTCTAATTGCAATCTCAGTCTTTCCAAAACCAACATCTCCACAAATTAATCGGTCCATAGGTTGAATACTTTGCATATCAGATTTTACATCTGCGGTTGCAGTAATTTGGTCAGGAGTATCTTCATACACAAAAGACGATTCCAATTCTAGCTGCATTGCACTATCAGGCTGATACTGGAATCCCTTTTTCAATTTCCTTTTTGCGTAAAGGTTAATTAAATTAAAGGCAATTTCTTTTACTCTGGACTTTGTCTTTTGCTTAAGAGATTTCCATGCTTTACTGCCAAGTTTATAAACTTTTGGAGGCTTACCATCTTTACCATTGAATTTGGTTATTTTATGTAAAGAATGAATGCTTAGATATAGGATATCCCTTTCACCGTAAAATAACTTAATTGCCTCTTGTTTACTGCCTTCAACATCAATCTTTTTTAAACCCCCAAACTTACCAATACCGTGATCAATATGCGTTACATAATCCCCTATTTCTAATCCATTCAGTTCTTTAATACTAATTGCCTGTTTTTTGGCGTATCCATTTTTTAAACTAAACTTATTATAGCGTTCAAAAATTTGATGATCAGTATAGCATGCAATTTTTAAGTCGTGATTTATAAAACCTTCGTGAAGAGATAAAATAACAGTCTTGTAATGAACTACTGAATCATGATCTTCAAATACATCAAAAAAACGTTTAGCTTGCTGGGTGTTAGCACAACAAATATAATTCTTATAGCCATTTACATGGTTTAAATTTAATTCTTGAATTAGCAAATTAAACTGTTTATTAAATGAAGGTTGAGGGCTAACATTCACCTCTTGACCATTTAGAATACTATTAAAAAATATATCAGAACCAAACTCTATTAAAGAGAGTTTTTCAATATGTTTTATAAAATCCTCTGATGAACAAAAAAGATCTTTTGGGCTTGAATAATTTAAAGGACTTGAAAGGTTTTTAAAAGCAATAGCAGCTTTTTTATTAAGTAAATTAGTTGAATCTATTAAAGAATTAATATTTTGGATCCAAAGCTTAGTTTCATTGTTAATATAATCTAAAAAACAAATTCGCTTTTCATTTTTTAGTTTTTGTTCAATATTTGGAACTATTTGAATATTTGTTGGTGAGCCTATTGAAAGTTGAGTTTCAATATCAAAAGTACGAATGCTTTCGATCTCGTCTCCGAAGAATTCAATTCTATATGGTTTATCATTAGAAAATGAAAATATATCAATAATACCACCTCTAATAGAAAATTCGCCAGGCTCTGTAACAAAATCAACTTTACTAAACTCATATTCAAACAGAATATCATTAACAAAATCAACACTTAAATTATCTCCTATTTTAATCTTTAATGTGTTTTTTTGAATCTCGCTTTTCGATAATACTTTTTCAAAAATAGCATCATTGTATGTAACAATTATAAACGATTCCATTTGAGAATTAATTCTACTCAGTACTTCTGATCTAAGCAAAACATTTGCATTATCAATTTCATCAATTTCGTAGGG
>JAYNFX010000024.1:13099-23110 GCA_038106885.1 Flavobacteriaceae bacterium
TTTAAATAAATCAACGTTTTCCAACGAAAATAAATTTTTGCAAATATAAAATAATGCTGATACAACAAAAGGCTATTGATACAAATAAATTAATATTTGATTTTTTATTTATTTTATTTGAAATTTGTAAAATGGATGTATTTTTAATTGTATTGGCTTTGTTTTTTGTTATTCTTGGAGTTATTGGAAGTTTCTTGCCAATATTGCCTGGACCAATAACCAGTTGGTTTGGTTTTTTACTACTTTATTTTTCTGAAAAAATTGATTTTAGCCTTAGTCTACTAATTATAACTTTTGCTGTTGCATTAATTATTTGGATTTTAGACTTTTTCATTCCCGCCATAGGAACAAAAAAATTTGGCGGATCTAAATATGGTGTTATTGGTACAACCGTTGGGCTAATAATTGGAGTAATATCTCCAATACCGTTTGGAATACTTATTGGACCTTTTTTAGGCGCTTTAGTTGGTGAAATGATAAATAACTCTAAAGGGAAAAAAGCATTGAAAGCAGCCTTTGGATCATTCCTAGGCTTTTTAGCGTCATCTTTTTTAAAGCTTATTGTTTCATTAATATACTTAGGGATTTTCATTAAAAAAGCCTTAACATATATTTTAGTTTAAAGCAATAAAAAATCATTATTTTCACAATCAATTTTAATAAGCATGATAATGAATAAACTATCAAATTACTTCACTTTAGTATTTTTACTTTTATCTACAATTGTAACATCACAAAACAACAATGAATCTATTTACAATTACAATGATGCATTTGGTCATGGGTTCTATACAAAAAACGGTACTGAAACAAGATCAGCTAGCGGAAAACCAGGGCATGCGTATTGGCAAAATAGTGCTGATTATTCTATAAAAGTTAGTCTAGATGATAAAAACAAGGGTATAAGTGGTAATGAAACTATTACATATACAAATAACAGTCCCGATGATTTAGAGTTTTTATGGCTACAAGTTGATCAAAATTTGTTTAGAGAGGATTCTCGAGGAAATGCAATAATACCACTAAATGGAAGTAGAAATGGTGCTAAAGGGCAAAACTTTGATGGAGGATACTACATTGGAAATGTTAATATTTTTTATGATGAAGGTAAAAAATCTAAAAATAAAAAAGTGAGAAATAAAATTACCGTTCGTTATGAAATATATGATACAAGAATGAAAATTTTATTACCAAAACCATTAAAATCTCGAGGAGGTAAATTATTAATAGATATTGATTTTTCATTTACATCTCCAGATTATGGTTCAGACAGAATGGGAGTTTTAGAAACTGAAAATGGAAGAATTTTCAACTTAGCCCAATGGTATCCAAGGATGTGTGTTTATGATGATATTTCAGGCTGGAATACATTGCCTTATCTAGGTGCTGGAGAATTTTACTTGGAATATGGAACTTTTAATGTTGATATAAATGTCCCTAACAATCATTTAGTAGTTTGCTCAGGTGAACTTTTAAATCCTGAGGAAGTATACACAAAAACTCAACTTGAAAGGTTTGAAAAGGCTAAATTAAGTGACGATACTGTCATAATTAGGTCTGAAGATGAAATAAATAATCCTAGTTCTCGACCACAAATCGTTGATAGATTAACTTGGAAATTTAAAATTGAAAACTCAAGAGATGTAGCATGGTCTTCCTCAAAAGCATTTATAATGGATGCAGCAAGAATTAACCTTCCTAGTGGAAAAAATTCAATGGCTATATCAGTATACCCTAAAGAAAGCAACACATTAGACTCGTGGGCACGCTCAACAGAGTATACAAAAGCTTCTATTGAACATTACTCAAAAAAATGGCTTGAATACCCATACCCTGCTGCTATTAATGTAGCTGGTAACCAAGGTGGCATGGAATACCCTGGCATAGTATTTTGTAGCTGGAAAAGTAAAAATTCTAGTTTGTGGGGAGTAACTGATCACGAGTTTGGCCATATTTGGTTTCCGATGATTGTTGGATCAAACGAGCGTTTACACGCTTGGATGGATGAAGGCTTTAACACCTTTATAAATTCATTAAGCACTGAAGAATTTAATAATGGTGAATACAGTGAAGCAAAGCCCAACATGCATCGATACTCAAATTATTTGGTTAATGATAAAATGGAGCCAGTATCCACACCTCCAGATAATTTAAAAGAAAGAAATCTAGGATTACTAGCATATTACAAACCTAGTGCTGGTTTGATAATGTTGCGTGAAAATGTTCTTGGAGAAAAAAGATTTGATGAGGCATTTAAAGAATACATTAAAAGATGGGCGTATAAACATCCAAGTCCAGACGATTTTTACAGAACTATTGAAAATGTTAGTGGCGAAGAGCTGAATTGGTTTTGGCGTGGATGGTTTAAGTATAATTGGAAACTTGATCAGGCAATAAATAAAGTAAAATATGTTAATAATAATCCTTCAATGGGATCAATAATTACTATTGAAAACCTACAACAAATGCCCATGCCTGTAACTATGGAGATAACAAATATTAGCGGAAAAAAAACAACACATAAACTACCGGTTGAAATATGGAAAAGAAACAGTAAATGGACATTCAAATACAATTCTACTGAACCATTAAAAAAAATTGTGGTAGATCCTAATTTTGTTTTACCTGATATTAATTCAGCAAATAATATATGGACTCCAGAAATCGCTTCTGAAAATGCTGAAAATCTTGAAGGTTACGTCGGAGAATATAAATCTGCATCATTCCCAATGTCAGTAAGTATTACAGAAGAAAATGGAGATCTTGTAGCAATAGCAGAAGGTCAACCTAAATTAAATTTAAGTAATGAAGGAAATGGTAAATTTACTTTTGATGAAGCAGGACTAGAAATTCAATTTGATTCCGAAAAGAATGGATTTGAAATGAACATTAGTGGACAAATTTTTGAATTTGAAAAAATCAATTAAGATTTTTAATATTTAATTAAAAGCAGTCGGAATGACTGCTTTTTTTAACTAAAATGAAATAGTTTAGTATATTTATGATCCACTTAAATTGATGATTTCCGTTATGAAAAGAAATATTTTGCTATTATTTGTGTTATTTTTTAATTGTTCTAGCAACGAAATTGTCCATGCTCAACCAAATAATGAATCATTCACAATATACTTAGTAAGACATTCGGAAAAAGATCTTTCATCTAAAAATTATACAGATTTACCATTATCAAAATGTGGTGAGATAAGGTCTGATTTACTGAGTAAATTTTTATCTGATATTAATCTTGATGTAATTTACAGTACAAATTATACTAGAACAATTAATACAGCTTTACCTACAGCAAATTCAAAAAAATTAAAAATAACTAAATATAGTACAGAAAACTTAAAAGATTTCTCTCATAATTTATTAGATCTAAAGCAAAATGCTCTTGTTGTTGGGCATAGCAATACAACTGGTGTATTGGCTGGACTTTTGACTGAATCTAGCATCGGTGTATTTGATGAAAATGAATATGACAGAATCTATCAGGTCATTGTGGATGATAATGGAACTAAATTACAACTGTTTCACTCAATGTTTGATTGTAAACAATAGTTTTTTTATCAATAATATTAAAAATTAATCATGACAAAAAAATACTTAATTTCAATATTAATACTTCCTATTTATTCATTTTGTTTTGGTCAATTTGTAGAAATAGAAAACTATTCTGTAAATACATTTGGTCAAGTTCAACTTTCAATTCAAGGTCAAGAAGGAAAATATTATATTTTACATGCTCAACACAATGATAATTTTAACTGGGCAACCTCATTAACAATCGGAGTTGATGGCACAATGATTATTTCTGAATCAGCTGGTGCTTATCCTTTAGAATACTACTCCATTACCGAGCACGATATTGATAATCCTGACGATTATGATGGAGATGGAATAGATGATATTACAGAGTTTAACAACATGCCTACTGATGCTCCATTTAATAAAGCTTATGCAATTGATATTGTTGATGGGTCAACTTCTATTCCTGACGAAGAAACTTTTATGCAATTAGCTACTGTTAATAATGTTGGTTGGGCACCGTTTCTTGACGACCAATTATATGTTAAGTTCGGAATATTAGACTTGGATACTGACGAACCTAAAGTGTATTTCATCAACAGTAACACCTATACAATTCATGCAAGTTTTTGGAACGGTATTGATGCTACTGTTTCTGGTGATGATGGTTCTGGTGAAATTGTTTTCAACCCTAATGATATCTTGCCAAGTGGAGTAATTGGTACTTACTCATTTAATTTTTCTTTTGGCAATGCATATGATTTTGAAAAAACACAAAGAGCTTACGAATTTTTAGTAGCTAATATGCCATTTCTTCAAAACAACATGAATCACTTTATTGGTCAAAATGATGAGGATGATCATTTGAATAATTATGCAGATGAATTTGAAGGATCTAGAATTGAAGTAGTTTTAGAAACAGATGTTTTTGCTGAAGTAAATTATATTCCTCTTCATCTGGCAGAAGGATATGGTTTTTTTAAACATATGGAAGATTTAAATGAAACACCAGGAAGTAGAGATATTGTACTTTATGACGCTTTACCAAATTCTTTGCCTAGAGTTGGAGGAATTATAACTTCAGTTGTTCAAACTCCTCTGTCACACGTTAATTTAAGAGCAATTCAAGATAATGTTCCCAATGCATATATTGCAGATCCGTTATCCAACGACGCAATAGCTAGCTTATTAAACGGATATATATACTACAAGGTAGAAAGTGATCAATACGAAATAAGAGAAGCTACCCTAGCTGAAGTTAATGATTGGTATGAAGACTTGAGACCAACAGAAACTCAAATTCCAATCAGGGATCTTAGCATTACTGAAATCAAGCCATTGGATGATATAACTTTTGAGATGTCCTCTTCATTCGGAGCAAAATGTTCCAATCTTGCAACAATGAGAACATTTGATTTCCCTGAAGGAACAATCCCAAATGGTTTTGGAATTCCATTTTACTATTATGATGAATTCATGCAGTACAATAATTTTTATGAAGAAGCTCAGGTTATTATGGATAATCCAGCATTTCAAAATGATATTAATTTTAGAAATGAACGCCTTGAAGACTTTAGAAGATCAATCAAAGACGCACCAATGCCTCAATGGATGCTTGATGAACTACAAATTATGCATGATGCCTTTCCTCCAGGAACTCCGGTTCGTGTAAGGTCCAGCACTAACAATGAAGATTTACCTGGATTTAGTGGAGCTGGCTTATATACTTCTAAAACCCAATACCCTGAAGAAGGACATATCTCAAAATCTGTAAAACAAGTTTATGCGAGCATGTGGAATTTTAGAGCTTACGAAGAAAGAGATTTCTACAGAATTGATCATTTTATGGCTGCTATGGGACTGCTATGTCATCCAAATTTTCAAGGTGAACAATCCAATGGCGTGGGAATAAGTATAGATCCAATTTACGACACTGAAGATACATTCTATCTAAATACTCAAGTTGGTGAATCATTGATTACTAATCCTGATCCAAATTCTGTTCCTGAGGAAATTCTTCTATACAGAGACGCTTCTCAAGGTGGAGGTTATTTAGTTTTAAGATTATCGAATTTAGTTAACCCCGGAGAATTAGTTATGGATCAAATATATCTTGATCAAATGAGAGACTTTTTGACTGTTATTCATGATGAATTTGCAAATCTTTACGATGTTGTTGGAGCAGAAGGTTTTGGTATGGATATCGAATACAAAGTAACTGCTGAAGATCAATTGGCAATAAAACAAGCTAGGCCTTGGGTTTCATTTTGGGCTGATATTAATGGAGATTATGATCTTGGCGTAGAAGCTATTGTTGAACCACTATCGTCTTCTGATTTAGGTACAGATGAAGTTATAACTGTTTCAATTGTAAACGATGGTCTATTTGATATGAGTAATTTCGATATCGAACTATTAGTTAATGATCAATTAATTGAAACTCTTAATATTAGCGAAGTTATACAGCCTTTTGAAGAATTAGAGTTTTCATTTTCGACAACCCAAGATTTTTCTTCTGTAGGAGATTATAATATTACTGTAAATGTAAGTCATGAAAACGATGAATATGAAAATAATAATTCTTTAAGTACTATCTTAAGTAAAACTTATGAGTTTGATGGAGAAATTTTAATTGACGAAGCAAATGTAGTATGTGAAGAAGTAATTGAAATAAGCACAATAATTATAAATCAAGGAGATACAACAATCACTGATATTGAGGTTGAAAAAATTGTAAATGGAAATTCAATAGGCTCAGAAAGTAAATCAGTAAATATTGCATATACTGAGCAGGAATTGATTACTATAAATATCGATCAAAACATTCAAGAATTTAATGAAATTACTCTTAATATAATAAGTATAAATAATCAATCTGACGAAAACTCTAACAATAATTCTGATACTATAAATTCAGATTTAGAAACTAGTTATGATATTATAACTCTAATAATCAACGCAGATAATTACCCTCAAGAAACTTCCTGGAAGCTTTATGATAATGAAACAAATCAAATCATAGCTACAGGAGCTTTGAGTTCAGGAACTGAAGTCTATAGCGAAGATATTTGCGTTAATTATGAATCTTGTTTTACTTTAGATGTATTCGATTCTTATGGGGATGGGATCTGTTGTGGTTATGGAGAAGGTAATATTCAAGTTCTTGACGCGTCAGGAAATTTGATTGTTTTAAACGATGGTGAGTTTGATAATTTTACCCAAGAGGTGTTTTGTCTTGATACTGAGGGATGCAGCATTGCTGCTGATATAATCACAACTAATGCAACATCAGTATCTTCAAATGATGGTAGCATTTCAATATATATTAGCTCAGGCATAAGTCCATATCAGTACAGTATTGACGGTGGGGAAACATTTTATGATGAAAATAATTTTGAAAATTTATCACCTGGCTCATACGATGTTGTAATTGAGGGAGCTGGAGGACTTTGTTTTTATGAAGAAACTGTTTCTATCCAGGCGTGTACTTTTACAGACGTAGAGATAACAGCTTCGGGGGTGCCTTCTGTTACATCTACTGAAGGAAGTATTACTATTATACCAAATTCTGGTACTGGACCATACCAATATAGTAATGATGGAGGGCAAAATTTCTTTGAAAATAATGTTTTTGAAAATTTACCTTCAGGACTTTATAATGTAGTTGTTACAGACAGTCAAAACATTTGTCGCTACGAGCAAAGTATAAGAGTGGAAATTGAATCTATTATTATTAATGAATTTAACCACAAATCAAGTGATGATTTTAACACTGATGATTGGATTGAGCTGTATAATCCAAAATCTTCAACTGTTGATATTTCAAATTGGGTAATTAAGGACGAAAATGACAATAATAGCTTTGTAATACCTCAAGGAACACAAATTATTGGTAATGGGTTTTTAGTGATTGTGAAAGATACTAATGATTTCACCACGTTCTATCCTAATATACCTCACATAGGAGAACTAGGTTTTGGTTTAGGACGTTCTGATGCTATTAGATTATTCAATTCTGAAAGTAAATTAATGGACGAGGTTCACTATAATATTGAAGATGTATCTCCGACTTGCAATCATATTTTAAACATGTACGACTCATATGGAGATGGTTGGAACGGAAATGCAGTCACTGTTATTGTTAATGGTGAGATTGTCCTTTCAGAAGCTACTTTTGATGATGGTGATTTTGATAGTGTAACATTTGAAGCTACAAATGGTGATCCTATTATTTTAGAGTGGGTCGATGGACCATATTCAAGTGAAGTTTCATGGGAAATTCTCGACGGAAGTGGCGAATTAATTGTATCAGGTGAATGGGGAGACACTCTTGAAAATGATGGGGTTTTAGCTAATTGTCAACCTGAATTTACTTCAGACTGGCCTACATGTGCTGATGGAACTGGAAATACATTAGAGTTGATTAGTCCAGAGCTGGATAATTCTCAACCACAAAATTGGAATTGTATCAACGAAAATGGAAGTCCAAATGCAGTTAACAGCCAAGGCTTGTCTATTATAGACGAAAATGAAATTAATATTATAAAAGTTTTTCCAAATCCAGTTGAAAATACTTTATTTATAAGTGGAAACTCACAATATTATGATATTGAAATTTTTAATTTATTGGGCCAAAAAGTCAATTCTAAATTAAGAAGTAATTCCGTTGACATGAGTTCATTAGAAGATGGAATATATCTCCTAAAAATTAATGATAATGGAAATGTTTATTCCAAAAAAATTATAAAATTTTAGATAAATATTTTTAGAAAAAAAAGCGGCTATTAGCCGCTTTTTTTATTATAAAACTATCTTAAAATAGACTTACTAAGATTTATTATTTCATAATTTTAATTTCTATTTATTCAATTGAAAGAAAAACAAAAAATAAATATTGTCTGGATAAAGAGAGATCTTAGAACCCAAGATCATTTGCCGATGTATTTAGCAGAGAAGGCTGACATCCCTTACATTATAATCTATATTTTTGACTCTGAATTAATAGAGCACCCCGATTCAGGCATTAGACATTTACAATTTATTTATCACTCAATTTTAGATTTGAATAAAAAATTAAATTATTTCAATAAATCAGTAGAAATTTTCTTTGGCCATTCGTTAGACATTTTTAAATATTTAATAAAAACATACAATATAGTATCTGTTCTTAGCTATCAGGAGAGTGGAATAAGGAAATCTTGGGATAGAGATAAAATAGTTTTAAGCTTTTTTTCAAAAAAGAAAATAATATGGAGAGAATTCCAAAACAATGGTGTTGTAAGGGGATTAAGAAATAGAAAAAATTGGGCAAGAAATTGGAATAATTACGTAGAAACTCCAATTATTGTAAACAACTTTAAAAAATGTAATTTAAAAACTAGTTTTCATAATTTTAAAATACCAAAAAAATTAAAACAAAAACTTGAAAAATACCCTATAAATTATCAACTGCCAGGTGAGACAAATGCTTGGAGATACTTAAATTCATTTATGACTGAAAGAGGTAAAAACTACCAAAAAAACATATCTAAACCAACCGAAAGCAGGACAAGCTGTAGTAGAATATCTCCTTTTATCAGTTGGGGTAACTTAAGTGTTAATCAGGCATATAATTTCATAAAAAATCATTCAAATTTCAAACTACATAAAAGAGCTTTCTCGTCAATGCTCACTCGTTTACATTGGCATTGTCATTTTATTCAGAAATTTGAGATGGAATGTGATTATGAGACAAAATGTATTAATTCTGGATTTGAATTATTAGAGCATCCTTTCAATTCTGACCACTTAAAATCTTGGAAAAGTGGTAAAACAGGTTATCCATTAGTTGACGCATGCATGACAGCTTTAGATCAGACGGGCTGGATAAATTTTAGAATGCGTGCCTTACTGGTTTCATTTCTTGCTCTAAATTTAGATCAAGATTGGAGAGAAGGAGTTTATCACATGGCTAGACTTTTCTTAGATTATGAACCAGGAATCCATTATCCACAATTTCAGATGCAAGCTGGGACAACTGGTATAAATACAATAAGACTATATAATCCAATTAAAAACTCAAAGGAACTTGACCCAGATGGAGTCTTTATTAAAAAATGGATTCCTGTTCTAAAAAAGGTTCCAAAAAAATACATCCATGAACCATGGAAAATGGGATTAATAGAGCAAAATTTAAGTGAGGTTAAAATTGGAGAAAACTATCCTTTGCCAATTGTCAATTTGGAAGAAAGTTCAAGAATTGCAAGAAAGAAAGTATGGGGACACAGAAAACATCCTTTAGTATTAAAAGAAAATAAAAGAATTTTAAAAGTACATGTAAAACCAAAATAAAAAAAGCCTTCCGTTTTAAAGGAAAGCTTCTCACTGGTTATCACAACCATAGGTAATTAAATTACCTCAACACAACGTTAAATAAACTCTCTAAAGAGTTATTTGCGGTCTGGACGGGACTCGAACCCGCGACCCCCTGCGTGACAGGCAGGTATT
>JAYNFX010000025.1:0-22838 GCA_038106885.1 Flavobacteriaceae bacterium
TGTATTCTCTCTAAGTTGACTGTTTTTTACTCTTTTTTAGAGTTATTACTGTGATTTCTGGCCAAATACCCACTCTACCTGGAAATGCCAAGTATCCAAATCCACGATTAACATTTAAATATTGTCCTGCTCTTTCATAAAGCCCAGCCCAAAATTTATATCTCCATTTAACAGGACTCCATTTAATTATTCCAGGTATCTCAATTCCAAATTGCATGCCGTGAGTATGACCACTTAGTGTGAGATGATAATGCAGCTTATCTTTTAAAACTTCATACTGCCAATGAGAAGGATCATGACTTAATAAAATTTTAAAATCATTAGGATTTACCCCTATTATAGCTTTGCTTAAATCTCCTTTTTGTTTAAATCCTTTGCCCCAGTTTTCAACCCCAATAACGGCTAATCTAGAATTACCTCTTCTAATAAACTTTGACTCATCTAATAAAAGCTGGAATCCCATATCTTTTTGAACTTTCAACATCTCATCAAAATTTTTCGCTTTTGCTTCATCGGTTTCCCAGCGAACATAATCTCCATAATCATGATTACCTAAAATTGAAAATATACCATCTTTAGCTTCTAATTTAGAAAAGGTAGATTTCCATGGGTTAATTTCAGAAGTCCTACTATTTACCAAATCCCCAGTAAACATGATAACATCTGATTTTTGATCATTGATTAATTTAACACCATATTCAACTTTCTCTTTATTGTCAAAACTACCTGAGTGAATATCACTTATTTGAGATATTTTATAACCATTAAATTCTTCGGGAAGATCATCATAGAAAAGTGTATATTTTAATACTTTATAATTATATTTCCCTTTTGTAATACCATAAAGAATTGACAAAAAGGGAATTGCTGCGGTTCCAAGTGCAATCTGACTAATAAATTTTCTTCGCCCATTAAAAAAAGAACGGTCAATTGAATTATTTTTTGAAATATAAGTATTAAAAAAACCTTCAAAAAATCGAAAAATATCTTCACCAAACATGAACGATATCAAAATTAATTTTGGAATAAAAACAAGTACTAGTAATGCAAACGCAAAATAAAATCCTGAATTAATACCTGCAGAGCGATCAAAATTCAATGATTGATAAATTATATTTCCTATAGAAAAAAGAGAAATAATAAAATATATTAACGCAACTAGAGAATTTTTTGTTAATGTTCTAAGGCTTTGAAAGGCATAAAAATCAAAAACTAAAAAAATAATAATAAAAATTATCAGGCGAATCACTTAAAAAAATTTAGTGCGAAAATAAGATAAAACTTTAGTTTTTTAATTAAGTCAAAAGTTTTTAACTATACTTTTAGAATTCTTTAATTTTAGTATATTACATATCAAATATTTTAGCCATTTTTTAAAGTAATCTTTTTTTAATTTTTACTAGGCTGTATTACTTCAATAAATATGAATACAAACAAAAATCAATCTGCATTAACCACATTAGTAACAGTGTTTTTTTTCTGGGGATTTATTGCTGCATCAAATGGGGTCTTTATTCCATTTTGTAAAACTTATTTTAGCATAGATCAATTTCAATCACAATTAGTTGACTTTGCTTTTTATGGAGCTTACTACCTAGGAGCTCTTTTATTATTTGTAATTTCAAGTTCATTGAAAAAAGACATTCTAAACTCCTGGGGGTACAAAACTGGAATTGTATATGGTCTATTAATTTCTGCTTTGGGAGCACTACTCATGTTTCCATTTATTGATGGCGCAAAACAAGGAGATACTCCTGTTTTTTACCTAGTGCTACTTGCTCTTTTTATTGTTGGTCTAGGGTTTTCATTACAACAAACTGCAGCAAATCCCTTTGTAATTTCATTAGGAGAAGAAAAAAGTGGGTCACAACGCCTTAATCTTGCTGGTGGAGTAAATTCTTTTGGAACTACAATTGGTCCAATAGTTATCGCACTGATTATTTTTGGGTCTTCTCCATTGTCAGGAGATGAATTAAACGAAATGATCATAAACAATGAGATAAAATTAACAACAATACAATTTTTATATATTGGTGTTGGTTTATTGTTTCTTGCAGCTTCTGCCTTGTTTTATTTCTCAAAAAAATTACCTAATTCTAAAACGAACGAATTATTTGAGCCAGCAAATAAGGCTAAAAACATACTGATCTTATTAACTATTATAATTGCAATTTGCTTTGGGCTAATATTTAGCACTTATACAACTTCAAATAATATATCGTCATCTGTTGAAACTAATCGATTGTCATTATTAATTATTGCACTAATAGCAGTAATAGGATGTATTTTTTATGCAAACTCAAAGGCCTCAAAAAACTCTAAAGGATGGGGTGCAATGAAATATCCACAACTAGTTTTGGGGATGTTAGCAATATTTACTTATGTAGGAGTTGAAGTAACTATCCAAAGTAATTTGGGTGAGCTTCTAAAATCAGTTTCCGATAAAGTTAAAAACTTGAATCCTTTAGGTCTCGAGGTTATGAATGATGCAGAAATAGCACCATTTATTTCACTCTATTGGGGAGGCCTTATGATAGGCAGGTGGGTTGGAGCTATCACTGTATTCAATCCGAGTAAAGGTTTAAAAAAATGGCTTCTCATTATTGTACCATATATTGCCTTTGGGGTTATTTTGCTAGTTAACTATGGGAAATATACTAGCTTTGAAATCTTACTTTTTAGTATTTGCATTGCTACACAAGTTGGTGGATTTCTCATAGCTAAAGACAAACCAATAAGGACTTTAAAAATATTTAGTTCCCTTGGTATAATAGGAATGATAATAGGGGTTTTCACTTCTGGCAACTTAGCATTATATGCTTTACTTTCTGGTGGCTTATTTTGTTCAATTATGTGGCCATGTATATTTACTTTAAGCCTTACAGGTCTTGGAAAATATACAGCTCAAGGTTCAGCATTTTTGATAATGATGATTTTGGGTGGAGCTATAATACCACCTTTGCAAGGTAAATTAGCTGATATTTTTAGCATACAATCCTCATATTGGATTGCTGTGGTTTGCTTTGTGTATTTACTTTTCTATAGTTACAAAACAAAAACAACATTAATTAAACAAGGTCTTAATACAGATTAATAAATTGTATTAAAAGTTAAATATTTATGTCAAAACAAAAACGTTTGTTCCTTTTAGATGCTTATGCTCTGATATTTAGAGGATATTATGCATTTATTAAAAACCCTAGGATTAATTCAAAGGGATTAGATACGTCTGCTATTTTGGGTTTTACAAATTCTCTTTTAGATGTAATTAAAAGAGAAAGACCAGATCATATTGCAGTTTGTTTTGATAAAGGCGGAAGCACTGATCGTATTGAAATCTTTCCTGAGTATAAAGCTAATCGAGATGAAACTCCTGAGGGGATAAAAATTGCTGTTCCATATATCTATAGGCTTTTGGATGCAATGAATATTCCAGTAATATTTAAAGAAGGTTATGAAGCAGATGACATCATAGGAACTTTAGCTAAAAAAGCTGAAAAAAAGGGTTTTCAAACATTCATGGTTACCCCAGATAAAGATTTTGCTCAACTTGTTAGTGATAATATTTTCATGTATCGCCCAATGTTTGGAGGAGGATATGAAACATGGGGGATAAAAGAAGTCAAAGAAAAATTTGAAGTTAATGATCCTAAACAAGTCATAGACTTTCTGGGGATGAAAGGGGATGCTGTAGATAATATCCCTGGCCTGCCAGGAGTAGGTGATAAAACTGCCAAAAAGTTCATAAATCTATATGGAAGTATGGAAGGACTAATTGCAAATACCCATGAGCTTAAAGGAAAGATGAAAGAAAAGGTAGAGGCTAATGCTGAACTTGGCCTTCTTTCTAAAAAACTTGCTACAATTCTGCTAGATGTACCTGTTGAGTTCGATATTAAAAATTTCGAACTAAATGAACCTGATTATGACAATATTAATGCTATTTTTCAAGAATTGGAATTTAGGAGGCTAGCTGAAAATTTTAAAAAAACTTTCAATTCTCTTTCAAAAAGCGAAAATTTGGAGAAGATTGAAAAAAAAGAAAATGATACCAAAGTTAAAAAACCGACAGTTGCTGGTGGTGGTCAATTTTCCCTTTTTGATGATCCGCAAGAAACTATAGAATCTAATATTACAATTAAAAGGGCCAACATTAATTCAGTATCACACTTTTATCAATTTGTTGAAACAGATCTTGCTTTTGAAATATTTTTAGAACATTTAAGCAGACAAAAATCTGTGTGTTTTGATACAGAGACTACAAGTTTAAACCCATTAAGGGCTAAAATAGTCGGAATTGCATTTTCATGGGAATCCCATAAAGGGTTTTATATTCCTTTCCCAGAAAATGATCTAAAATCTAAACATATTATAGAAAAACTAAGACCTTTTTTTGAAAATTCATCAGTTGAAAAAATTGGTCAAAATTTAAAATATGATATTAAGGTTTTGAACCAGTATAAAATAGCTGTTAAAGGCCCATTGTTTGATACCATGATTGCCCATTATATAATAAATCCTGATATGCGACATAACATGTCTGTATTAGCTGAGAATTATTTGAATTATGAAGTAATTCCAATTGAAAATTTGATTGGTAAAAAAGGGAAAAATCAAAAATCAATGCGTGAGGTTGATTTGAAAGAAGTTACAGAATATGCTGTTGAAGATGCTGATATAACTTTTCAGTTAGCGAAACTTTTTAAAAAGGAAATGACGGAAGCAAATATGATTGAACTATTTAATTCCATTGAAATTCCCTTAATTAATGTTCTTGCTTCAATGGAATCTGAAGGGGTTTGTCTAGATGTTGAATTTTTAAAAACTTTGTCTATTGATTTAAATAATGATATTAAAAATTTAGAAAGAAAAATTTATGATCAAGCTGGAGAAGTTTTTAATATCTCATCTCCAAAACAACTGGGGGCCATTTTATTTGAAAAACTAAAGCTTGTTGATAAACCCAAAAAAACAAAGACTGGTCAGTATAGTACAGCGGAGGATATTCTATCAACATTAGCAAAAGATCATGAAATAATAAAAAATATTCTTGAATACAGAGCTCTAGCAAAGTTGAAAAGCACATATGTAGATGCGTTGCCAGAGCAAGTCCTTGAGTCAACTGGACATATTCATACACAATACTTGCAAGCAGTTGCTGCTACGGGGCGACTAAGTAGTATTAATCCTAATTTACAAAATATACCAATTCGAACAGATCGTGGTAAACAAGTTAGAAAAGCATTTATTCCTAGAAACAATGACTATGTTTTGTTAGCTGCTGATTACTCTCAAATTGAATTACGTGTAATTGCTGCCTTAAGTAAGGAAGAGACTATGATTGAAGCATTTAAAAATGGGGAAGATATTCATTCATCTACTGCTGCAAAAGTTTTCAATGTTGAAATTTCAGAGGTAACAAGAGAACAAAGAAGTAATGCAAAGACTGTAAACTTTGGAATTATTTATGGTGTTTCGGCATTTGGATTAAGTAATCAAACAGAATTGAACAGATCACAATCAAAAGAATTGATTGAAACTTATTACAAAACTTATCCAAAACTGAGGGCTTTTATAGCTGATCAGGTTGATTTCGCAAGAGAGAATGGATATGTTAAAACAATATCTGGCCGTAGACGTTACTTAAAGGATATTAATTCTCAAAATGCCATAGTAAGAGGCGCAGCAGAGCGAAATGCGGTAAATGCTCCTATTCAAGGAAGCGCAGCAGATATAATTAAAATTGCAATGATTAATATTCACAAGAAGCTAAAAAATAATAACTACAAAACAAAAATGCTATTGCAAGTTCACGATGAACTTGTATTTGATGTTTTTAAACCAGAGCTGGAAAAAATTAAATCATTGGTTAAATCTGAAATGGAAAATGCTTACGAAATGTCGATTCCCCTAGAAGTAGAAATTGATACAGGAAAAAACTGGCTTGAAGCGCACTAAAGATCTAATGCTTTCTTTACATCATTATCCATCAATATTTCATGAGGGCTTTCTAAAGCTTCTTTTATGGCAACTAAAAATCCTACAGATTCTTTTCCATCAATTATTCTGTGATCATAAGATAAAGCTACATACATCATTGGACGAACCTCAACTTTTCCATTGACGGCGACTGGGCGCTCTATAATATTATGCATGCCAAGAATTCCACTTTGAGGTGGATTTATTATCGGCGTTGATAACATACTGCCAAATACTCCTCCGTTTGAAATAGTAAAGGTTCCACCAGTCATTTCATCAACTGTAATTTGACCTTCTCTTGCTCTAATAGCTAGACGCTTGACTTCGGATTCAATACCTAGAAAAGATAATTTTTCAGCATTTCTGATAACAGGAACCATTAAGCCCTTAGGCCCTGAAACAGCAATACTTATATCACAAAAATCATAAGAAATCATCTCTTTACCGTCAATCATTGAATTTACAGCAGGAAAAAGCCTAAGAGCGCGGACAACAGAAAGGGTGAAAAAACTCATGAATCCTAAACTAACCCCATGTTTTTCCTTGAAAGATTCTTTATACTTTTTTCTCAATTCAAAAATTGGAGACATATCAACCTCATTAAAAGTAGTAAGCATTGCTGTCTCATTTTTAGCAGAAACTAATCGCTCAGCAACTTTTCTTCGAAGCATTGAAAGCTTTGTACGAGTAACTCCTCTATCCTTAGTTTCTACTTTTTTACCCATTGATGGTACTGCTTTTATTGCATCATCTTTTGTTATTCGACCATCTTTTCCAGTTCCAATAACATCAGAGCTAATCAAATTCTTTTCAGCTAATATTTTTTTTGCAGCAGGGCTAGCGGTTCCAGAAGCATATGTTGATTCTGAAGGCTTACTAATTTTCGCCTCATTTTTTAAAACTTTCTTAGAGTCAGAAGCACTTGAGCCTGAGTTGTCTTTAGGCTTAGCTGCACTTGTATCAATTAAACAGACAACTGATCCAACATCTACAGCATCACCTTCACTAGCTTTAAGGGTTATTGTTCCACTTTCTTCAGCTGGCAACTCTAAAGTTGCTTTGTCACTGTCGACTTCAGCAATAGCTTGATCTTTTTCAACATAATCTCCGTCTTGTACCAACCACTCTGCTATTTCAACTTCAGTAATTGATTCTCCAGGCGAAGGCACTTTCATTTCTAAAATCATGACATCTAACTTTTCAGTAATTCAAAGTTAATATTATATTCAATGGCCCCCAATATTTTCATAATTATTTTAAACTTAAGAATTTTGTGAACTGTGTTAATTATTTACGCCTTTGGTTATCTTTTGTTTTGTCAAATACAAAGTCAATAATTTCTTTGTGTCTTCGCTTTGATCTTGTAGCACTACCAGCGGCAGGAGCACTATAACTTCTTCTAGATGCAATGCGCCAATTTTTAATATCCTCTAAGTGTAATAGCAAATGTCCCAAAGCACCCATGTTACGTGGCTCTTCTTGAGCCCAAACAATATCATCAACATTGATGTATTTTAATAGAATATTATTAATATCATTTTTTGGTAAAGGAAATAACTGCTCAATTCTAACTAAAGCGACGTCGTCTCTAGATAAATTTTCCTTTGCTTCCAATAAATCGTAATAAAACTTACCCGTCACAAAAACTAGGGTTTTAGTTTTCTTAGTATTAGCATTTTGATCATCAATTAAAGGCTGGAAACAACCATCAGAGAAGTCTTCAACTTTTGATATGACTTTTGGGTGTCTAAGTAAACTTTTTGGAGTAAATACTATTAATGGTTTTCTGTAATTAGCTTTTAATTGTCGTCTTAAAATATGAAACATATTTGCTGGAGTTGAGCAATCTGCAACAAACATATTATTCTTAGCGCAGAGTTGTAAATACCTCTCCATTCTACCAGAGGAATGTTCAGCTCCTTGTCCTTCATAACCATGTGGTAAAAGCATTACTATCCCATTTGGAGTTTTCCATTTATTTTCTCCACTTGAAATATACTGGTCAATCATAATTTGAGCGCCATTGCTAAAATCTCCAAATTGAGCCTCCCATATGGTTAAAGTTTTGGGGCTTGCCATAGCATAGCCATAATCAAATCCTACAACTCCATATTCAGAAAGCAATGAGTTAAATATGTAAAACTTACCTTGAGAATCACTTATATTATTGAGTAATAAAATCTCTTCTTCACTATCCTCAACTTTTATAACTGCATGTCGATGAGAAAAAGTACCTCTTTCAACATCCTGTCCAGAAATTCTTACGTCGAAGCCCTCTTCTAATAATGAACCATAAGCTAAATGTTCTGCCATTGCCCAATCTAACTTATCCTGATCAAACATTACTTTTCTAGATTGTACAAGACGTTCTATTTTTCTAATAAATTTCTTTTCTTGTGGTAATGAAGAAATAACATTAGCTATTTGATTTAATTTTTCAATGGGATATGATGTATCAACTGGCTCTAACATTACTTCAGCTTTTGCTCTTTTAAACTCTAGCCAATCTTTCTGCATGAAAGGCGTTATAACAGTCTTATCTTGTTTTCTAGAGCTTTTCAACTCAGATTCTAGACTGTTCTTGTAATCTTTTTCTAAAGCCCTTATGTAATCTTCATCAATTATCCCTTGATTAATTAACAGCTCGGCATAAATATCCCTTGGATTTTTATGCTTAGAAATTGCCTTATATAATTTTGGCTGAGTGAAACGGGGCTCATCACCTTCATTGTGCCCATATTTTCTATAACCTAGTAAATCAATAAAAACATCTCTTTTAAATTCCATTCTAAAATCTAATGCAAAACGACAGGCATGTACCACAGCTTCTACATCATCTGCATTAACATGTAAAACTGGTGATAATGTCACCTTACCTACATCAGTACAATAAGTACTTGAACGACCATCTAAATAATTAGTTGTAAAACCAATTTGATTGTTTACAACAATGTGAATTGTACCATTAGTTTTATATCCGTCAAGCTTCGCCATCTGTACAACTTCATATATCAACCCTTGCCCAGCAATTGCTGCATCACCGTGTACAACTATTGGTAAAACTTTACTAAAATCCTCAGAGTAATATTGATCTTGCTTTGCACGAGTAATCCCTTCAACTACTGACCCTACAGTTTCAAGATGAGAAGGGTTTGGCGCAATACTTAAATTTATTCTATTCCCATTATCAGTTAACCTATCACTAGTCCATCCAAGGTGATATTTTACATCTCCGTCAAAAACCTCCTCTTCGTAATCTTTTCCATCAAACTCGCTGAATATATCTTTTGCAGATTTTCCAAAAATATTTGTTAATGTATTTAATCTACCTCTGTGAGCCATCCCCATAACAAACTCCTTAACTCCATAGGAAGCTGCTTTTTCAATCAAAGCATCCAGTGCAGGTATAAGTGATTCGTTGCCTTCCAGAGAAAACCTTTTTTGCCCAACATATTTTGTATGTAAAAAATTTTCAAATGAAACGGCTTCATTTAATTTTCTTAAAATATGCTTTTTCTCAACCACAGAGAATTCCCCGTGATTGTCATTTTGATTTAACTTATTTTGAATCCATTGAATTTCTTGAGGCTTTCTTATATACATGTATTCAATACCAATCGAATCACAATAAATAGCCTCAAGATGCTTCCTTATTTCACTTAGGGTTTGAGGACCAATCCCTAAAATATCTCCTGCATTAAAAATTGTATCAAGGTCACTATTGTCTAAACCAAAATTTTCAATGTCTAAAGTAGGCGCATATTTTCTTCTTTTTCGAACTGGATTAGTTTTTGTAAATAAATGCCCCCTAGTTCGATATCCATCAATTAGTTTTACAACCTGAAACTCCTTAAGTACATGTTCAGGAACTTGAGTAGTTACACCATCTATTACTTCGCCATTTATTCCAAAGGTCTCACTTCCAAAGTCATAACCTTGAAAAAAAGCTCTCCAGCTTGGTTCAATACTGTCAGGGTCCTGCTTATATTTTTCGTATAACTCTGCAAAATAAACAGTGTGTGCTGCATTTAAAAAAGAGTATTTATCCATAAATCATTATCCTAATATTAGCCAAGAGCTTCTAATTCAAAAATACAACTTTTGTTAAAATCAAGCATTATTTTTCTGTTTTATATAAAACTAAATAAAGTAAATTTTAAGATGATCTTGTCATCAATTCAGTCCCAAAATCTCGAATCAATCCTTTTTTGGTATCGTTAATTTCTATTGATTCTAATATAAGAAATGCATTTTCTGTATAATATTGTATTGCATCTTTAGTGCTTTGAGCAGCACCTGATCTTTCAAAGATCTCTAGTACTTTTGATATTTTGTCTTCAACTACAAGCTTACTTTTATAAAGTTCTTTCAAAATCAATTTATCTTGATCCGACCCTTGATGCATTGCTTTTAGATATAAATAAGTTTTTTTGTTTTCAATTATATCTCCACCAACTTGTTTTCCAAAAGATTTTGGGTCGCCATAAGCATCTAAATAATCATCCTGCAGTTGGAAAGCAATTCCTAAATTTTTACCAAATTCAAAACACTTTTTCTGATTATCAATTGATGTGTCAGCTATAATGGCTCCCATTTGCATTGCAGATGCCACTAAAACAGCTGTCTTGTATTCAATCATTTTAATATACTCGTCAATAGTAACATCAAATCTAGATTCAAAATCAATGTCATATTGTTGACCCTCGCACACTTCAAGGGCGGTTTTACTAAATAATGTAGTTAATCGTTGGAATTTATCAGCGTCGTATGATTCAAAAAGTTTGTATGCCATGATTAACATAGCATCTCCAGATAAAATACCTGTATTTATATCCCACTTTTCATGAACTGTTTTTTTATTTCTACGAAGTGGTGCATTATCCATTATATCGTCATGTACTAATGAAAAGTTATGAAAAACCTCAATTGCAAGAGCTGCATCTAGTGCCTTTGTTGTGTTTCCTCCAAAACAATCCGTAATCATTAAAGTCAATATTGGTCTCAATCTCTTACCACCAATTTCAAGAATATATTTTACTGGATCATATAAATTCCTTGGATTTCGAGATTTATTAAAGCTCGTTAAATAATCCAAAAAATGAGACTGATATTTCTCTATAGCTTTCATCAAAACAAAAATAGAAGATTTACTATTATAAACAACTCACTAATCATTAAATGTTAAAAAATTACAAAACTTTGGAAACTATTGTTGTTTTTAAAGTTTCCATTACTATATTTGCATCCCTTTTGTTATGAAAAATAAAATAATATCTAAATGCGAAAAACTATTTTTAGAGTTAGGCTTTAAAAATGTTACAATGGATGACATTGCAAATGCAATGGGTATTTCTAAAAAGACCATCTACATTCATTTTTCTAATAAAACTGAATTAATTGAAGCTGTAGTATTTTCGGTACTTGAGTTCTTTCATAAAAACATTGAACAAATTAATAAAAAAGCCGTCAACCCAATCGAAGAGCTGTATGATATTAAAATGTTTGTTATGAATTATTTAAAAAATGAACGTGGATCTACACAATTTCAATTAAAAAAATATTATCCAAACATATTTGAGCAACTGGAAGTAAAAAAGTTTGAAAGAATGCACGCCTCAGTCGAAAAAAGCTTGAAAAAAGGAATAAAACTTAATCTTTTTAGAAACAATATTGATATCGGTTTTATATCAAGAGTTTATTTTATGGGAATGACTGGGATTAGAAATACTGATGTTTTTTCTGAAGAAAATTTTTCAAAAAATTATCTAATGGAAAGCTACTTAGAGTATCATCTACGAGCAATTGTAACAAAGAAAGGATTAAAAATTCTTAATAATTACATTGAAAATAATAAGCCTAAAAATGAATAAACTTTTTACTTTTTTAATATTTACTTTGGGTTTATGTGCTCAAGAAAACTCAATTTCATTTTCTCTTGAAGAGGCAATTACATTCGCATTGTCAAATAACAAATCTGCCTTGGATAGTCAAAATAATGTTCGTTTAGCCGAACTTCAAAAATGGGAAACAACCTCAACAGGGTTACCACAAATAAATGCTGATATTTCTTATAATAGCTGGATACAACAACAAATAATTTTAGTCCCAGCAATTTATCTTGGAGGTGAACCTGGGGATTTTTCAGAGCTAGCATTTGGAAATGAAAAAACTATAAATAGTACACTAACAATCACCCAAAAAATATTTGATGGGTCATATCTTGTAGCTCTACAAGCCTCCAAGGTTTACTTAAGTATATCAAAAAATGCACTTGAAAAAACTAATAATGAGTTGAGAAAAGCAGTAACTAATGCATATGGAAATGTTCTTTTAACTGAAGAAAATATCAAAATCTTAGATTCAAATATTAGAGTTATTGAAAAAAATATATTTGAATTAGAAAAAGTCTATCAAAACGGAATGACTGAACTGGAAAGTATAGAACAACTGCAGCTCACTCTTTCTGGACTATTGAGTGCTAGAAATTACAACTTAATTCTCAAAGAATTAGCTTATGAAATGTTTAACTTAACTATTGGATTAAAATTTAATTCTAATGTTAATCTTACTGACTCAATGAAAGATCTAATTGAGAGAATAATAATTAAGTCTCCTACAATCAACAAAAATACTTTCGAAAACACTACTGACTTTAAAATTGCTCTCAACAATTTGAAATCCAAAGAACTACTTCTTAAATTAGAAAAAAGCAAAGCGTTACCTAGTCTGGATGCTTTTATAAATGGCACTTACATTGGTAATGGTAATAGTTTTAATTTTTTAGATAAATCACAAAAATGGTTTGGGGCATCTTTATTTGGGATTAACATGTCTATACCAATATTCAGTTCACTAGGCAGGTCTGCATCTACCAAAAAAGCAAAAATAAATGTTGAAAAATCTCAGAGAGATCTTTTAACAACCAGGCAAGAAATTGAAATAAAAATTAAGCGTGCTGAGAATGAATTTAATTTTGCTCAACAAAATTTACAAATTAAAAACCAGGCATTAAGTCTAGCTCGTAAAATAGAGCAAAAGAATCAGGTTAAGTTCAGCGAAGGTATCAGTTCAAGTTTTGAACTAAGCCAAGCACAAACACAGTTATACAATGCTCAAAAAGAATATATCGAAGCAATGCTAGATGTGTTAAATAAACATATTTCACTAGATATTCTCTTAAATCCAAATACAGAAAATAAATGAAATTATTAAACATAAAATTAACTTCGATTTTAATTTGCCTTGTTTTATCATGCGATAATTCATCAAATAAAACTGCAACTATTGTTGAGCTCAACAATTCAAAAAAGACTCTCATAAGTAAAATTGACAGTCTTGGAGTTCTGTTAAAAACAGTTGAACAAAATATTTCCAAATTAGACACAAATAAACGCCTACTAATGGTAACTGCTTTGAAAGCAAAAATGAAAAACTTCGAACACTACATTGATTTACAAGGAATAGTAGAATCTGATGAAAGTGTAGAGTTATTTCCTGAACAAAGCGGAACAATATCAAAAATTTATGTTGATGAAGGCCAAAGTGTAAAAAAGGGCCAAACTTTAATTCAAATTGACGACTCCATAATAAAGAGTAAAATAACTGAAATGCAAACACAACTTGATTTGGCTATAACAACTTTCAATCGACAAGAAAGGTTGTGGAATCAAAATATAGGTAGTGAAATACAGTACCTACAGGCAAAAGCAAATAAAGAAGGGTTAGAAAATCAAGTTAAAAGCCTAAAAGTTCAAGCTCAAAAATTTAAAATAGTTGCTCCATTTACTGGCACTGTTGATGAAGTCTTTAATAAAATTGGTGGTCTAGCAGCTCCGATGTTTCCATCACTTAGATTGGTAAACCTGGAAAAAATACATATTGAAAGCGAGGTGACTGAAACTTATTTAAAAAATATTAAAGTTGGTACTAAAGTTGAATTATTTTTTCCATCTCTAGGAAATAAAATAAATGCTAAAATAACCCAAGTCGGAAATTTTATTAACCCTGATAACAGAAGTTTTAAAATTCGAATAGATATTAAAAATGAAAACAATGATTTAAAACCAAATTTGTTGGCAGATTTGAAAATTAATGACTTTGCAAATTTTGGCATAGTCGTACCTTCAAAATTAATTCAAAAGGATAGGCTTGGCAATTCTTTTGTATACACCTTAAATAAAGTTAATGGCTCTTACAATGTTAACAAATCATACATAAAAGAAAAAATGACCTACAAAAATGAGTCTTTTATTTCTGAGGGTTTAAGTGAAGATGTTTTAGTTGTTGATAAAGGATCACGTTTAATTAAAGAAGGTGAAATTGTAATCCTATCAGAATAAAATGGACAAGAAAAAACATAAAGAATTTAAAATCTCGTCATGGGCAATTTCTAATAAAGCTACTGTAGCTGTTATTACTTTCATAGTTGTTTTAGGAGGCTATCTTTCATATACAGGTATGCCTAGAGAAAATTTTCCAGAAATTATTGTTCCACAGATTTATGTAGCTACCCCATATCCAGGAAATTCTGCCACAGATGTTGAAAAATTAATCACAAAAAGACTTGAAAAAGAAATAAATGCAATTACAGGAATTGATAAAATAACCTCAACTTCAATACAGGGATACTCTAGCATCAAGGTTGAATTTAATTTTGATATTTCACCCTCAGAAGCATTAATAAAAGTAAAAGACAGGGTAGATATTGCAATGGCTGATAAGGATTTTCCTAAAGATCTTCCAAGTGAACCTAGTGTTACTGAGGTAAATTTCAGCGAACAAATGCCCATTATGAATATTAACCTTTCAGGTGATTTCTCTATGGATCAGCTTAAAGAATATGCAGAATATCTTGAAGATAAAATTGAAGAATTGGTTGAGATCTCAGGGGTCGATATTAGAGGAGTTCAAGAAAAAGAACTTGAGGTTGCATTAGATTTATATAAAATGCAAGCATCTAAAATCAGTTTTAACGACGTAGAAAATGCTATTGCTTTTGAAAACCAAAGTATTTCTAGCGGAGATATTCTCGAAAACGGAACTAGAAGAAATGTAAGGGTTATAGGCGAGTTTTTAAATCCATTAAAGGTTAAGGACATAATTGTTAAAAGAGAAAAAGGAAATATTGTTTACTTAAGAGATATAGCCGAGGTTTCATTTAAAGAACAAGAAAAACAAAGTTATGCAAGAGAATATTTGCAGCCTGTTGTTATGTTAGATGTCAAAAAAAGAAGCGGTCAAAACTTATTAATAGCATCCTCAAAAATTGATAAAATAATTTATGAAGCTAAGTCTAATGTATTCCCAAAAAAATTAATCATCTCCAAGACAAATGATCAATCTAATGATACTAAAACCATGGTGTCTGACTTAGAAAATAGCATTGTTTTAGGAGTAATTTTAGTTGTACTTGTACTGTATTTCTTTTTAGGTTTTAGAAATGCATTATTTGTTGGTATTGCAATTCCATTATCAATGTTATTATCATTTATTATATTAAGTTTCCTAGGGGTCACTCTTAATACAATGGTATTGTTTTCTCTTGTAATTGCACTTGGAATGCTAGTTGATAACGGCATAGTAGTGGTTGAAAATGTTTATCGATTAATGGATGAAGGTGTTCCAAGATTAGAAGCTACAAAACAAGGGGTTGGTGAAGTTGCATTACCAATTATTGCATCTACCGCAACAACTCTAGCGGCATTTTTACCACTTATTTTATGGGACGGAATTGTTGGAAAGTTCATGCAGTGGCTTCCAATTACTTTAATTATAGTTTTAAGTTCTTCACTATTTGTGGCTCTTATAATTAATCCAATGCTTATTTCTTTATACATGAAGATTGTCCCAAAGAAAAATAAGAAAACCTTGATTAGCAAATTGGAAAGTGTCTATGAAAAATTTCTAGGGTTTTCGATGAGAAAGAAAAACCCTTATTTAATAATTACAAGTACATTTTTGCTATTGTTTTTGGCATGTGGGTTAATGTATAACTTCCCTCCAAAAATTTTATTCTTTCCAAACACAGAAGCAAAACAGGTTTTTGTGTTTTTAGAATACCCCATTGGAACAGACATAGAAGAGACAAATTTGTTATCTAAAAACATTGAATCCGATATAGAAAATCATTTGAAAAAATATGAAGTCAACGGAGAAAATTTCCTTGTGACATCTGTAATAGGACAAGTTGGTGAAGGGACCTCAGACCCTACTCAAGGACAAATGGGAGGAAATACTCCAAATAAAGCTAGAATTACAGTAGATTTTGTCAAATTTCAAGACAGAAGAGGTGTAAGTTCTGAACAAGTCCTTAGAGATATCAGACAAGTCATACAAGGATATCCAGGGGTTAGTATTGTGGTTGACAAACCTGCTGATGGACCACCTACTGGATCTCCTATAAATCTTGAAATAAAAGGAGATGACTACAATTTGATTCTTGAAACAGCAAACTTGATAAAAACTTACATCAATAAGTCTAATATACCTGGTATTGAAGAACTAAAACTTGATATAGATCAAGGTAAACCAGAACTAATTGTCAAAGTTGATCGTCAAAAGGCTAGAAGACTAGGTATCTCTACTGGGCTAATTGGATCTAATCTTAGGACAGCACTATATGGAAAAGAAATATCAACTTATAAAGATTTCAAAGATGATTACCCGGTTAATATCAGATTAAAAAATGAATATAGATATGATCGTAATGCGCTATTAAATCAAAAAATAACTTTTAGAAATCAAAGTACAGGGAGAATAAAACAAGTACCTATTTCTGCTGTGGCTAAAACTGAAAATAACAATAATTTTAGTGCAGTTAAAAGAATTGACCTAGATAGAGTTGTAACAATATATTCGAACGTTTTAAGTGGTTATAACGCAACGGATGTCAATGATAAAATTAGAGCTCTGATTGAAAAATATGAAGTGCCTAATGGAGTTGAAGTTAGTTTTACAGGTGAACAAGAAAAACAAGCTGAAGAAATGGCATTTCTTAGCAGAGCACTTTTAATTGCTGTTCTACTTATTTTTCTAATTCTTGTAGCTCAATTCAATTCAGCGATAAATCCAATAATTATCTCTATATCTGTTTTTCTTAGTTTAATAGGTGTTCTATTTGGTTTATTAATTTTTAGAATGGATTTTGTGATATTAATGACAATGATAGGAATTATTTCTCTTGCTGGAATTGTTGTGAATAATGCAATTGTTTTGATTGACTATATCAATTTGATTGTAAAGAGAAAAAGAGATGAGCTCAACTTTAGTTCAAAAGAAAAACTATCAGTGGATCAACTCCTTGAATGTGTTGTTGAAGGGGGTAAAACAAGGCTAAGACCTGTTTTGTTAACTGCGATTACCACAATATTAGGCCTGTTCCCTCTTGCACTTGGAATTAATTTAAACTTTAAAACTTTAATAACAGAACTCAATCCTAACTTTTATATTGGAGGAGAAAATGTTGCATTTTGGGGTCCAATGGGCTGGGCGATTATTTTTGGATTAACATTTGCAACATTTTTAACTTTAGTTGTTGTACCTATTTTATACTTCTTAAGTAATAAAATCAAGCTAAAACTTGCTAATGTTTTAGCATAGATGTTGTGGTTTAATTTTATTAATATAAATTTGTCTATCAAATAATTTCACATGTACAGAACGCATAATTGTGGTGAGCTTCGCTCATCTCACATAAATAAAACGGTAACTCTTTGTGGTTGGGTACAAAAATCTAGAGACAAAGGTTTTGTAGCTTGGGTTGACTTACGTGATCGTTATGGCATTACTCAACTTGTTTTTGATGCTAATCGTACTGAAAATGACTTGATGGATTTAGCAAAAAGTTTAGGTAGAGAATTTGTTATACAAATAACAGGGACAGTCATTGAACGCGCTTCCAAAAATCCAAATATTGCCACTGGTGATATTGAAATATTAGTTAAATCATTAAAAATTCTTAATGATGCTAAAACTCCTCCATTTACAATTGAAGATACAACTGATGGTGGAGAAGAATTAAGAATGAAATACCGTTATTTAGATATTAGAAGAAACCCCGTCAAGAATAATATTATATTAAGACATAATATTGCTCAAGAAGTTCGTTCTTATTTGTCATCAAAGGGTTTTATTGAAGTAGAAACCCCATATTTAATAAAATCTACCCCCGAAGGAGCCAGAGACTTTGTTGTTCCTAGCCGTATGAATGATGGACAATTCTATGCCCTGCCTCAATCTCCACAAACATTTAAACAACTTTTAATGGTTGGAGGAATTGATAAATACTTTCAAATTGTGAAATGCTTCCGCGATGAGGATCTTCGTGCTGATAGACAACCTGAATTTACACAAATTGACTGTGAAATGTCCTTTGTAGAACAAGAAGATATTATTAATGCATTTGAAGGCCTTACAAGTTATCTACTAAAAAAAATAAATAAAGTAACATTAGATAAATTTCCAAGGATAACCTACGAAGATGCTATGAAAACCTATGGAAATGATAAGCCAGATATTAGGTTTGAAATGAAATTTGGGGAATTAAATTCAGTTTGTCAGCATAAGGAATTTAATGTCTTTAATGAAGCTGAACTAGTAGTTGGTATAGCAATTCCTGGAGGTAATAAATTTTCTAGAAAAGAGATTGATAAACTGATTGAATGGGTCAAGCAACCTCAGGTTGGCGCCAAAGGAATGGTTTATGTTCGCTGTAATGACGATGGCAGCTATAAGTCATCAGTAGATAAGTTTTATAATCAAGATGACTTATCAAAATGGGCTAAATGCACTAATGCAAATACAGGTGATCTAATTTGTATTTTATCAGGAAAAACAAATGAAGTTCGTACTCAGCTTAGTGCTTTAAGAATGGAAGTTGCTGAGCGTTTAGGCCTAAGGGATCCTAGTGTATTTGCACCTCTTTGGGTTACCGATTTCCCGCTGCTGGAATGGGACGAAGAACAAGAGCGCTTCCATGCAATGCATCATCCATTTACAGCTCCAAAACCAGAAGATATCCCTCTATTAAAAACTGATCCAAAAAAGGTCAAAGCAAACGCTTATGACTTAGTTTTAAATGGCAATGAAATTGGAGGTGGCTCAATTAGAATTCACGATAAGAAAACTCAAGCATTAATGTTTGATTACCTTGGATTTAGTGACGATGAGGCTAAGGAACAATTTGGTTTTTTAATGAATGCTTTTGAGTATGGTGCGCCTCCTCATGGAGGTATTGCTTTTGGTTTAGACAGATTGGTATCGATAATGGGTGGTCAAGAAACAATCAGAGATTTTATAGCTTTCCCAAAAAATAATAGCGGTAGAGATGTAATGATAGACGCTCCATCATCTATCGATAACGACCAGCTTAATGAATTAGGTTTGAAACTAAAAACTTAATGTTGGTGATGAAATACTTAATTTGGATATTATTCATCATATGTACAATTCTAATTTTTTTAGGCCTTGCAATTCCCGATTCAGATACTCTTGATCAAGCAATAAAAGCAAAGGAAATTGAACTTTCAAATAAGTTAATTGGCTTTGGTGTGTTAGGAATGTTCTTTTTAGTATTTCCATTATTTTCTTACTACCGTTGGAAAGACAAAAAGATGTCTGATTATGTCCTAAACAAAGAAAATTTAGATAAAATGAAAGAGTATAATAATTAATTAAGATTTCTTTTTTCAATAAAAAATCTTTTTAATAACGATGAAGCTTGGTCAGCTAAAATACCCCCTTTAATTTTAGTTTTTGGATGTAATTTATTGTTTAAACTTATGCATCCACGCTCCGGATCGGAAGCGCCATAAACAACATTCGAAATTTGACTCCAAAACAAAGCTCCTCCACACATTTGACATGGTTCGAGTGTAACATATAAGGTGCAATTATGTAAGTATTTTCCACCAAGAAAATTAGATGCAGAAGTAATAGCTTGCATCTCAGCATGTGCGGTTACATCATTTAATAGTTCAGTTAAATTATGCGCACGAGCAATTATTTTATTGTCCACAACTATGACTGCTCCTACAGGAACCTCTCCTTTTTCAAAGGCTTGTTCAGCTTCAAGCAAAGCCTTTTTCATAAAATATTCGTCGCTAAATTCCATATTCATTATGCCAAAAATACAACTTCAATACTGTATTTTTGTGCTGTGCATAAAAAATTAATTGACAATATAATTACTCCTAGTGACTTACGTCTTTTAAGCAGAGAAGATCTTAGCTTAATTGCTAATGAACTGCGTGAAGAAATCATTCAAGTTGTGTCTTCCAAAGAAGGGCACCTTGGCGCAAGTCTTGGAGTTGTTGAACTTACAATTGCACTACATTATGTTTTTAATACTCCTGATGATTTAATAGTTTGGGATGTAGGCCACCAAGCCTATAGTCATAAAATCCTCACAGGAAGAAAAGATAAATTTAGTTCAAATAGACAGTTGGGCGGAATAAGTGGCTTCCCTAAAAGAAGTGAAAGCATATATGATACTTTTGGAACTGGCCATGCTTCCACATCTATTTCAGCTGCTTTAGGCATGGCAATTGCAAGTAACTTAAATGGCTTAGACAAACATCATATTGCTGTTATAGGTGATGCTTCAATAGCTGGAGGTATGGCATTTGAAGGTCTTAACCATGCTGGAATAACAGATGCTAATTTACTAGTAATTTTAAATGACAACGCCATAGGTATTGATCCTAGTGTTGGCGCCTTGAAAGAATATCTAAATAATTCTAAAGCAAAGAATCATTCAACAAACAGCTTCTTTGAAGCTTTGAATTTTAATTTTTTTGGCCCTATTGACGGTAATGATGTTTATACTTTAGTCAATGAATTAGAAAAAATTAAAGCCATAAAAGGACCAAAGCTTCTGCACATTAAAACAGTAAAAGGAAAAGGCTTGATTCAAGCTGAAAAAAATCAAGTTAAATATCATGCCCCTGGAAAATTTGATGCTAAAACTGGCGAATTGTTTAAGTTAAAAAATGAAAATAAGCCAAGAAAATTTCAACACATTTTTGGAATGACTTTAGTTGAGTTAGCTAAGAAAAACACTAAAATCATTGGAATAACTCCAGCCATGCCTACAGGAAGTTCTATGAAATACATGATTGAAAAATTTCCTGAAAGAGCATTTGATGTTGGAATTGCTGAGCAGCATGCTGTTACTTTCGCAGCCGGATTAGCAACTCAAGGATTTACTCCGTTTTGCGCTATCTATTCAACATTTTTACAACGTTCATATGATCAAGTCATTCATGATGTTGCTTTGCAAAAACTACCTGTAGTATTTTGTTTAGATCGCGCAGGGTTAGTTGGACAAGACGGAGCCACTCACCATGGAGTTTTCGATATTGCATACTTAAGGTGTGTTCCAAATATGGTTATCGCAGCACCTCGAAATGAAATTGAGTTGCGTAATATCATGTATACAGCACAAAAAGAATTAAAATCCACAATAGCAATTAGATATCCTAGGGGTCGTGTAAACTCAACTCATTGGGAAACTCCTTTTGAAGAGATTACAATTGGTACAGCAAAGCAATTAAAAATCGGGGAGAATATTGCTGTTTTAAGCTTAGGCTCAATTGCTAAAAATATTGAATTAGCAATTAAAGAATTACCTTTTTCTCATTATGACATGCGATTTGCAAAACCTATAGATGAAAAACTCTTAATTCGAATTTTTGAAAAATATGATAAAATTGTCACAGTTGAAGACGGAACAATAATAGGTGGTTTTGGAAGTGCAATTTTAGAATTTGCAGCCCGTAAAGGGTTTAACAATAAAGTCTATATTAAGGGAATTCCTGATCAATTTATTGAGCATGGAACTATAGAAGAGTTGCAAAAAGAAGTTGGCTTGGATCCAGAAAGCTTAAAGAAATTTATATCCAGTCTATAGTTTAAAATTCCAGCCCTTTTATCTTTCTATAGATTAAAATAGCATTACTGTCAGAATATGATGCAACTAAAGAGCAGACTGCCATCATTCTGTTATATAATTTATCATTTTTATAATCCAATTCCGAATCAAATAGTTTTAAAATGAGTTTGTCATAGTGACTACCAGTCCCATGATAACAATTATTGACAGCATTAGAAAACCTAAATAAAAGTTCATTTATAACTTCAAATCCCGAAAGCTCTTTGTCAATAACTTCATCTGAATTATACACTTTGTCAATACTTAATTTAATAATATCATCCATTTGAGCTTTGTATCTGCTCTTTTCCAAAAGAGAAACACCAAAACTTCCATCTAAAATTGAGGCCTCATTTTCAATGAATAAACTCACAGCGTCATCAATTAAAGTCCCTATGGCCAATGCTCTTAAATAACTCACGCGGGCCTTTTTATTAGTAAGCGAATTATATTTATCAGTTTGAATATTATCTTTAACCAACTTAATTAAATATTCAAGAGCATAATCCTCCTCAATTAGACCTAAATTAATACCGTCTTCAAAATCAATAATAGTATAACAAATATCATCTGCCGCCTCAACTAAATATGCAAGTGGGTGTCTAGAATATAAGGTTTCGGGTGAATCTTCTAATTTCAATAACCCTAATTCCTTGGCCAATAAAGAGAATGTTTCTGATTCACTTTGAAAAAAACCATATTTTTTAAAAGCAATATGTGAATTAGGTTTGATAGGTAAAGACCCCTTAGGGTATTTTGTAAAAGCCCCTAGAGTTGCATAGCTCAAACGAAGTCCACCTGGTCTTCCTTTTACGTCTTGAGTTAATATTTTAAAACCATTTGCGTTACCTTCAAAATCACATAAATCTTGGTATTGTTTTGGGGTAAGTTCAGATTTATAGTTTTTACCCGATCCATTTTTAAAAAAATG
>JAYNFX010000026.1:0-1469 GCA_038106885.1 Flavobacteriaceae bacterium
ACATTCTTTAAAGCATTTGATGGAAGTGTATCGTCCCATATGTAGATTTTAGGAGTTAATGAACCAGAATTAATATCATAGTTTCCTTCAAAAACATCTTCATTAATTTTTAATTCATTAAGCCTAGCCCAAGAGTTATAAATTTCGTTTCTAATTGGGTTGTCTAGCCAATTATTTACCCACTGAGGTTGAGGTTTAGTATCTAGTTTACAATCTCCAGAAGTTGAATCATTGTTTGTATTTATACTGCCATCATTACATGTGAAAAGAGAATTTTCCATTCCTAATTCTCCAAAATGCCATATCATTTTGGGCCCTGGAATTGTTAATGTAACAGCACCAAGAGCACTCATTCTTTCAAGAGCAGTATTTATATCCGTAATATCATAGTCACCATTAGATGCGCCATATTGAATATTGTTATACATCAATCGTTCTTCATCGTGACTCTCTGCATATCCAATAAGACGTTTTCCAATAAAATTTTGACTATTATGACCCATTCCTGATATGTTACTATCACTAGAATACCCCATAGTTAATTGATTATATGGGCTTGTCATTTTACCCCACAATAAAATACCTTTACCTTCACCAATTCTATAATCAGCCCATTCTTTTTGTTCTTGCTGACCTCCTAAATGTTCAAAAATTACATAATGATCTGGATCTAAACTCCAAGAATAATCGGCATATTCTTTTAGTACAGCAACTCGATCGGCTCTATAGCTATTAGTACAGGAATCATCTCCTGATGAACATTCCTGAGTAAATCCCTTTGTAAGGTCCCAACGAAATCCATCAATCTTAAATTCTTCAATCCAGTGCTTAATAACACGTTTTGTATAATCTTTGGTTAAATCACTACTATGATTAAAATCTGAACCAACTCCATAACTATGAGTAGCTTCATAGTTAAAGTACGGATTATCTACGCTAGGTTCACCCCAACCATTATTATCTGGATCTTCCATCCACATTCTGACCATTGGATTTCTACCAAATGCATGATTTAAGGCAATATCTAAAATAACCGCTATTCCGTTTTGATGACATAGATCAACGAGTTCTTTAAATTTATTTTCAGTTCCATAAAATTTATCCAAAGCCATATGAAACGAAGGGTTATACCCCCAACTTTCATTTCCCTCGAATTCCATTACAGGCATTAACTCAATGGCATTAATATTTAAATCTTTAAAATAATCTATTTTATCAATTACATCTTGAAAATTTCGATCGCTATCAAAATCTCTAATCAAAAGTTCATATATTATTAAATCCTCTTTTAAAGGTTTTGTAAAGTCAGTTTCTTGCCAATTATAATCATCTTGGCCAGTTTGAAGAACAGTGACTTCACGCTCCTGCCCTTGAGGATAGTTCGGTAAATTAGGATATGATTCTTCACTAATATAAGGATCATCAAAAGGAGAAAGTACAAGAGTCGAATAAGGGTCAGCAGTTTTAAC
>JAYNFX010000026.1:1569-3254 GCA_038106885.1 Flavobacteriaceae bacterium
AATTAGGATTTTTTTTCATTGCATATTCAGATCCAGGATTCCAACCATTAAAACTACCGGCTACATACACAAAGTCTTTTAACGGTGCGTTTAAAACCAAAAAAGCTTTTGTAGGATCGTCAATATCGTAATTTATTCCTTCCTCTAGGTTTTCAGGAATTGTTTGTTCAATTGTAGCATTAACATAAATAGTGAAATTTTTAGTAACACTACTAGAACCTTGAGTAATAACCAAAGAACATTGTTTATTTTCTGTTATATTACTTATAAATGAACTTTGATAAAAAGTTGTTCCATTAACAACATGATAACTGTTTCCATTAATAAAAAGTTCATAGTTTGCTGGACCGTTTGTATTTTGAGCTAAAATTTGAGTTTGACCTCCCATCTCAACTATAACAACATCACCATCATTAGGGTTAATCATTGTTACTTGAAAAGCACCAATATTTAGGAAGAAATCGCTGCAGCCATTGTCTTTTAGTTCTTGTGATCCGTCTTCAGAACGGAAAACTAACCCCATTTTTGTAACCGTGCTAACCTGTGATGGAGTTAAATTATAATATTCTTCTGGAATAAAAGTTATACTCCAAGTACCATCTCCGTTATCACTCATTTCACCAACACCATCGTCCATTCCCCAATTTCCAACAACATTATAACCCCAAGGATCAGAATCATCTCCAACTCCTGAATGTAAATATACTTTATTTGGAGAATTCATACCATTACAATTAGACTCATCACTATTTATATCAACAGTTATAGTAATGGTTTGATCTACTTCAATAGTTGAAGGATCAGTTGTAATTTGACTAAAACTGAGTAATGGAAAAATAAATACAATTATGAAATTTCTCATATTTTTTGGGTTCTTTTAAAACAATAGTGGGAACTGAATAATTTCAATTCCCACATAATTCAAATATTTAATTCAAAAACATATTGCTAATTAATTTTATTTAAAATCATATTTGCAACTTTATTGGCTGTTAAAGTATTATAATTAACTTAATCAATTGATATTGTTTTATTATTAGTATCTAATGTTAAATTATAAACTCCGGATGTTCCAACAAATGCAAAGTTATTATCTCCATCTTGTGCATCAACAAAATTACTATCAATAGTATAGCCTTCATCTACGTACCAAGGATAATTTCTTCCAGAAGCCCAATCGCCTTCAGAAGTAAAAAATCTAAAATTATTATCAGCACCACCATTGTTTTGAAGATTTACTGGACCATAATAAACGCCTTCTCCAGCACAAAATAATTCAACAGGAGTCGCCCATCCCCATCCAGCATCAGGAACTCCTGCTCCAACAAGATAAAGAATTTCAAATTCACATGTACCTATTGATTGAGGTTCACTTAATGTGATTGTTTTTGAAACAGTATTTACCTCTATGTGATAAAACCCTGTTACTCCAACAAATGCGAAATTATTATCACCATCTTGAGCATCTACAAAGTTCTGATCAATGGTATAACCTTCATTTTGATAATGTGGAAAATTCAATCCAGAACCCCAATCACCCTCAGAGGTGAACATTCTAAAATTATTATCAGCTCCTCCGTTATTTTGGAAATTTACATTTGCAGAGTAAATATTATCTCCGTTACATCCAAGTCTTACTGGAGAAGTCCAACCCCAACCAGCATCAGGAACTCCTGCTCCAACAA
>JAYNFX010000026.1:3354-16194 GCA_038106885.1 Flavobacteriaceae bacterium
AGTCTTACTGGAGAAGTCCAACCCCAACCAGCATCAGGAACTCCTGCTCCAACAAGCCATAATTCATCTAAATCACAAATTGGTCCACTCCCAGCTGCCTCTGGCAACATTAAATTTATCATTACAACATTACTGAATAATTCTTCGGCTGCGCCTGTACCCACTGTAGCTCTGACTCTAAAAGCTACACTACCACTATCGGGTTCTGGAGTTGATGGATCATTATCCAATCCTGCCTCAGCAGCATATCCAAGCATGTCACCAATACTGATGTCGTAATAATTATTTGAAGTAGAACCTACAATATCTGAATCAGAAAAATCACCATTGATGGACTTTTGCAGTTCATAATTTATATTCGTTTCAATATTGAAATTTGCATCATCCCATGTGAAGCGTTCTCCCAAATTTCCAGACGTTGCTGGAGTTAGTACGTATGTATCCAGAAAACTGTTGCTAAACATAAATTCTCCGGTTGGTGACGCTACATATGTTATATCAGCATCGTCGTCGAGACATGAGTTAAAACTTATGACTCCAATAAATATTAGTATTGTTAATTTTATTTTATTCATGATCTTAAATATTTTAGTTATATCCTTCATTTTGTTGTAGGTTAGGGTTTACGATTATTGATGATTGAGGTATTGGAAATAAATTTCTAAATTCATCAGTACCAATACCGCCAGGTTGATTAGCTTTAAATGGCCAAAGATAGTTTCCTGAAGTAAAATATCCATATCGAACTAAGTCTGTTCGCCTTTGTCCTTCCCAATATAATTCCCTTGAACGCTCATCAAGTATAAAGTCAAGAGTCAATTCTGAAGAAGTAATATTACTACCACTACTACCATATGCTCTAGTAATTAGCTCGTTGATTTTATTAGTTGCATAATTTAAATCACCACCACCACCACGAAGTGTAGCTTCAGCATAATTTAAATAAATCTCTGCCAATCGAATTAAAGCTAAATCCGTATCTACAAAGTTTCCAGATGAGTCAACTCCTTGATTTCCGTTTGAATCAATATTTCTAAACTTTGTTATTGCATATCCATTATTAAATGGAGGAATATTCTCAATTTCTAGACTTTGTCCGTCAGTATAGAACATACCTCTCCTATCAGATTCAGGTAAAACTTCTGTTAAACTATAAGTAAGCATATTCAAATCCAGTACAACATGATAGACTCCATCATATGGTATTTGAATATTTGCACCTCCTGGTTCAATTGAACCATCAGCATCATTGTCTCCATAATTAACACCCCAGTCCTCATTGAATCTAAACTTCATTTGATTTCCTAATAGAGAAGCATACAATTCATAAACATTTGAACTGGTTTCATACATTTCCATATCTGGTCCGTCCCATGAATTGGAAGTTGCATCTCCAACTAAGCCCCAATCAGAAAGTGATCCATTGAGAGTAGAATTTAATGACTCAACATCTACATCACCAACAGGAAATTTGTTAACTAAATTTTTTGTGGTCCTGATACCACCCCATCCTCCATTAACTCCAAATTCATTGGGAGGCATTGTTCCACCTATTGCAGCATGTACAAGAAATGTAGTACCACCATAAGTTTGTGAATTTAAACCATCAAAATTTGCAGTGAATATGAATTCGTTTTGAGCTCCGTTGGTATCATTGTCAGCTAAAAATAATTCATCATAAGCAGTACCATTTCCATTAGCATCATTGTTATTAATCATGTATGTAGAGCTCATAACAAGATTTGAATAATTTACACAATCACTGTAGCGTGGAGTTCCAGTCCAAACTTCAGCATTTAAATATAACTTAGACAATAATGCCCATGCAGCTACTTGATCTACTCTTCCATATTCGTTAGATCCACTTGGCAACAAATTATCGATAATATCCAACAATTCATTTTCAACAAAATTAAATAATTCAGTTCTTGAACTCTGTTGTGGTAAATCAGTTGAAATGTTAGTACTCAACGGAACATTTCCAAATAGATCTATCAAATTATAATAAGCAAATGCTCTCAAAAATCGAGCTTCGGCAATATATATTGGTACAACATCACCAGAAAGATTTGAAGCATTAGAAATAAATGAATTACAGAATGACACCTCTTGGGCCAATCGATTATACATAGCTTCTGTAAAGTCATTATTAGATGACCAGTACATTCCATGAAGGTCAGGTAACCCAGGGTCACCCCAGCCTACTACAGCATGGTCGGTTGTAAGCTCATTTAAATTAAATAACATTCTCGTAAACTGAGAAAATCCCTCATCAATATCAGCTATATCAGGTTGCCCTGCAGGTCCATTTTGACCAGTTAAAGCTAAACTTGCATATAGCTTTGCAAGTGCACTTTTTGCTTCTAGTGCATCAATAAAAACATTTTCCTCAGTGAAACTGTCTGGGTCTGTTGGCGCCTGATCAAGGTCGTCATGACAGGAAATAAATCCCAAACAAATCATTAATAATAAAATTATTTTTTTCATATCTGTTATTTTTAAAAGTCAATATTTACACCAAATACAAATGATTGTGGTCTTGGATAAAAGTTATTATCAATACCTCCAAAAATTTCTGGATCCAAACCTTCGTAATCGGTTATAGTTAATACATTTTGAATAGAGCCATACAGTCTGTAAGTTACATCGTTGTCATTGAAAGTATATCCTAATGTTATGTTATCAATCTTAAAAAACGAAGCCTCTTTGACATAGTGAGAACTTAATAAATTATTTTCAGTAATATTTTCAAAACCGGTTACCAAATAATCTGAATGAAGATTTGTGAGTATAGAGTTTTCAGTTGCTCTTCTTTGATAAGCAGTACTAGATGCCACATTGTCATAAGCATAATTTCCCAAGCTTGCTCTTGAAACCATAACAAAATCCCAATTCTTGTAACTTATGTTTGTATTTAATCCCATAGTTATATCAGCAAAAGGAGACTTATAAAAAAACTTATCATTGTCGTTAATGATATTGTCACCATTTCTATCAACGTAAGCACCTTCAATAGGATTTCCATCGCCATCATAAACTTGTTGTAAAACAAAGAAACTGTTTGGAACTTGACCTTGTGTTTGTAGTTGAACATTATTTCCTACACCCCCACTGATTCCACCAGTTGGTTGATCAAAGGGCAAGTAAGTAATTGTATTATCATTGAATGCTAGATTATATCCTAAAGACCATTCAAGTTCATCATTTGATATTGGAGTGACATTTAACATTAACTCCAATCCTTTATTTTCCATGTCGCCAATGTTTTTATCAACTCTATTTCCAAAGTTTGTGAATGGGTCAACTGATGAAAAAGCAATTAAATCTTTTGTTTCTCTAACATAAGCATTAATAGATCCTGAAATTCGATTATCTAATAAAGCAAAATCTAAACCAACGTTTGTTGTTCTTCCAATTTCCCAACGTAAATCCTCATTTAATGGTTCTGGACGGTATGTTTGATAAAATGAATTACCAAATTGATAATTTGCAGTAGATGTACTTCCAGTATATCGTGTTAAAAATCTATAATCTCCGAGTCCATTAACATTTCCAACTTCTCCGTAGCCAACTCTAAGCTTTAACTCATTGAAAAAATCACCACTCATGAAGCTCTCGTTATGGATATTCCAAGCAGCTGCAACAGATGGAAAGTATCCCCAACGGTCATCTGGGTTTAATTTTGAAGATGCATCAGCTCTTAAAGTAGCTGTCAAAAGATATTTACCTTTATAATCATAATTTAATCTCCCAAAGTAAGACAGTAATACATTTCTTGATTCATCAATAAATTCAAAATCGTTACCGTCTTCTTCAGCCTCGCTATCGTAACTGTAATTATTAAATTCAAATAATTGGTATGAATGACCAGCAACAGCAGTTAAATTATGAACATCATTAAATGAGTTTTTATAAGTAAGATAAAAATCAAATAATGAATTTGTAGCTTCATTTTTAAACCTACTTAGTGAACCATCGAATGTTGGATCTGATGTTGGCATTAGTTCAGAAGTGATATTTCTACCGCTACCAATACTCTGATCAATTCCGATCTTCATACTAGCTGTTAATTCTTTTAAAGTTGGGAAAGTATAATCAAAATTAGCACTTGAAACAACTCTACTTACTCTTGTTTTGTCTTCAGTTAAGTTTAATAATGCCATTGGATTAGTAGGAGCAAGATTAAATTGACTGCCTGTAGTTTGATCAATCCATGAATGATAACCTCCATATGGGGATGATTCGTCAAAAACATTCTGTGTAGGATCGTATGAAATAGCATTTCCAATTGCCCCTCTGTTGGCGAAAGTATTTCTAGTGAAAGAATACAAAGTATTAAAACTCATTTTTAAATTTCCGTCCCAAGCAGTAGGTTTAAAGTTGATTGAAGCTGTTTTTCTCTCAAAATTATCACCCTTTAATATTCCATCATGATCTGATAAACCTAATGAAAATCTCAAAGGCATTCCACTTACAACTCCAGCACCACTTATAGAGTAATCCTGCCCAATAGCGGTATTGTAAATTTCGTCTTGCCAATCAGTATTTGAACTTCCTAGTCGATTAATTGCATCACTGTCTTCAGTTGAATTAACTAGATCTGCAAATTGATTTGCGCTTAAGACATCTACTTGATCAATAGCAGTGTGAGTTGTAGAAGATACGTTAAGATTAAATTTAAAATCTTCCGATCTACCTGACTTGGTAGTAACTATTATAACTCCGTTAGCTCCACGTGATCCATATATAGCTGTTGCGGAAGCATCCTTTAAAACAACCATACTTTCAATATCATTAGGATTAATCAAGTTTAATGGATTTCTTGATCCACCAACACCTCCATCATTTAATGGAATACCATCAACTACAAAAAGAGGATTACTAGACAGACTTAATGATCCATTACCACGGATTCTAATTATCTGTCCATCACCAGGCGCTCCACTTCCAGAGGTTACAGAAACACCTGCAATTTTACCCATAATTAATTGTTGGGCTGATACTAAAGGACCCTGATTGAAATCTTCAGACTTAATTAAATCTGCAGCACCAGTTAAATCTTCTTTTTTAACACTACCATAACCAATTAAAACAACTTCATCTAATGCTGAAGCATCCTCAATCATTATAATATTTAATTGAGATTGACCATTATATGTTACTTCTTGTGTAGTAAAACCAACATAAGAAAAAACTATAATATCTCCATTTTGAGCAGATATTTGGTAGTTCCCATCAAAGTCGGTAGTTGTCCCAGTACTAGTGCCTTTGATTAGCACGTTAACACCAGGAAGTGGAAGTCCACTTTGCTGTTCACTAACTGTTCCTGAAGTTATGGATTGTGCAAGCGCTAATGCAGGCAATAACATAACCGAGAACAATAAGCTTTTGATTGTCTTTTTCATACAATAATTTTAGTTAGACTAGTTTTATTTTTTATACTGCTTACAGTTTTTCTTTTCGTTGCTAATTTATGTTTTTAGTATTTCATTAACAATTTTAAAAATCAACTACAACGTTTGCGTGTTGATAAGTTTTTGAATTATTATCAATAAAACACTTAATTAATATAAATAATAATAAATAAAGTTAGTTTAATTAGTAATTTTACAATTGCTTGAAAACTATTAGAAAGTCCATTTTAATGTTTTTAACAGAAACTTAGTCCAATGAGAAAGAGAACTACATTAAAAGAATTAGCAAAAGAATTAGACGTTTCAATTTCAACAGTCTCTAAAGCTTTAAAGAATAGTCCTGAAATAAGCCAGGACACAATAGATAAAGTAAAGGCTTTTGCAAAGTTGTTAAATTACCGCCCTAATAATATTGCTTTAAGTTTAAAAAATAAAAAAACAAAAACTATTGGAATAATTATTCCTGATATAGTGCACCACTTTTTTACTAAGGTAATTAAAGGAGTAGAACAATATGCAAATGACAAAGGATATAATGTTATTGTAGGTTTATCAAATGAATCTTTTTCAAACGAAGTTATAAATATGGAAATGCTTGCCAACGGAAGTATTGATGGATTTATTGTTTCAATGTCAAGAGAAACCATGCTAAATCAAGACTATCAACACTTTAACGAAACAATAAATGAAGGTATCCCTTTAGTAATGTTTGATAGAATTGTTAATGAAATCCCATGTGATAAAGTTGCTGTTGATGACTCAAAAGGTGCCCAAATTGCAGTAGAAACCCTTATTAATAAAGGAGCTAAAAAAATTGCTTTAATTACAACTAAGGATTACATAAGTGTTGGTAGGCTTCGTACTCAAGGATATATTAAAGCGTTGAAAAAACATAAAATCGATCTTATTCCAGAATTAATACTAAAGATTGATGATAACTTATTGTATGAAAACTCAATAGAAAATTTAGAATCTCAAATCAAAATACTACTTGCACAACACCCTGATTTAGATGGGATTTTTGCAGTAAATGAACTATACGCAGTAATTGCCATGAATGTAGCTAAAGGAATAGGCATTAAAATACCAGAAAAACTACAAGTTATAGGCTTTACTGACGGTATGCTTTCAAAACATGCAACACCATCACTTTCAACAGTTAGTCAACATGGAGAAGCAATGGGTCAAAAATCAGCAGAATTAGTTATTAATAGAATTGAGGAATATGTTAATGAAAAAACACCAAAACCTTTTAACACTGTAATTATTAAAACAGACCTAATCCTTAGGCAATCCACAAAATAATTTGCAGTATTTTAAATTTCTTATATATTTGCGATATCAAAACTTACAGTTTTTCTTTTCAAATTAAGTTTTGATAACCACTTTTTCTGTTTATCAAAATAGTATTAATACAATTTTTATACTATTATGAAAAAGCATCTTTTAGGATTTTGGGATATCTGGAATATGAGTTTTGGTTTCCTTGGTATCCAATTCGGTTTTGCTTTACAAGGAGGATTTATGTCACGTATTTTTCAGACTCTTGGAGCTGATAAAGCTGACATTCCTTTACTTTGGATTGCCGCTCCTTTAACAGGTTTAGTTGTTCAACCAATCGTAGGTTATTTGAGTGATAGAACCTGGCACAATAAACTCGGAAGACGTAAACCGTTTTTTCTCATTGGTGCAATTTTAAGTTCAATTGCATTATTTTTTGTACCATATTCACCTTTTCTATGGGTAGCTGTTGGATTTCTTTGGATTTTAGATGCATCGATTAACATTTCAATGGAACCATTTCGTGCTTTAGTGGCTGATAAACTACCCGAATCACAGCGATCTTATGGATTTGTAGTACAGACACTAATTATTGGAATAGGCACCTGGATTGCAAGTAACCTTCCTTGGATGGTCTCACAACTTGGTGTTAGTAATTCTGCTCCTTCAGGAATTGTGCCAATGTCTGTTAAAGTCGCCTTTAGCATTGGAGCATTTGTGTTTTTTGTTAGTGTTTTATATACCATTTTCACTACAACGGAAGATCCGCCACAAGATATGGTGGCTTTTGAGAAAGAACGTGCAAAAAAAAATACGTTTATTTCAGATATTATTGAAAATATTGGCCACATGCCAATGACAATGAAAAAACTTGGTGTTGTACAGTTTTTTTCCTGGTTTGCATTTTTTACAATGTGGAGTATGGCTAACCCCGCACTAACTGAACATGTATTTAAAACGCCTGCTCCTATTGAAGAAAATTATGATATTAATTCAATTGAAGGCATGGCGAGGTTTGACCAGGCCAATACCGCTTTTCAGGAATCTTCAAATGCTGTAGGTTCTGCAATGGGTGCATATGGGTTATCTTCAATGGCCTTTGCTCTTTTACTTACTTTGTATACTTCAAAACGTACAATCAATCGTAAATATGTTCACATGTTCTCGCTTGTTTTAGGGGGTATTGGTTTTTTGACAATGTATTACACTGAACCAAATCAATTAAAATACTCTTTTATTTTAATAGGATTTTCCTGGGGTAGTATTTTATCAATGCCATATGCAATGTTATCTAGCTCAGTAGATCCTAATAAAATGGGAGTCTTTATGGGGATCTTTAATATGTTTATTGTGATTCCACAAATCGCAGCGGCACTTGGAGCAATAACTTATTTATCAAACGTTATTGGCCCTGAAAGTATTAACAGCATGTTAATTGCAGGTATGAGCTTAATTGTTGCTGCTTCAGCTAATTTATTAATAACTAATCCATCAGCAATAAGTTATCAATCCGAATAGTATGAAAAGAAAATGTTTCATCTTTGATTTAGATGGTGTTATAGTTGATACCGCAAAGTATCACTTCCAAGCTTGGAGAGCGTTAGCCAAAGAACTTGGTATTGATTTTTCTATTGAACAAAATGAAAAACTCAAAGGGATTAGTCGCGTTCGTTCCCTAGAGAAAATATTAGAATGGGGAGATCAAAAATTAGAGCCCTTTGAATTTCAAAACAAAATGAACGAAAAAAACGAAAACTATCTTGAATTTATTTCTAATATGAACACTACAGAACTTTTACCTGATGTAGACAGGGTTTTGAAATATCTAACTCGAAATAATCAATTCATAGCACTTGGATCAGCAAGTAAAAATGCACGCTTAATTTTAAAAAAGGTAAAAATCTCAGCACTCTTTGACGTTATTGTTGACGGAAATGATGTCACCAAAGCAAAGCCTAATCCAGAGGTTTTTTTAAAAGCTGCTCGCAAAACAAAATGCAATCCAAAAAATTGTATTGTTTTCGAAGATTCTGTTGCTGGCATCAAAGCAGCAAATCAAGCTGGTATGACAAGTATAGGCATTGGAGATTCATCAATTTTAAATGAAGCTAAATACAATTTTAAAAACTTTAAGGAGCTAAATAACGCTTTCTTAGATCAACTAATTAAAAACATTAAATAATGAATCAAGATTATATAATTCCAAATTCGTGGTCAATTATAGAAGAAGGATTTAAGCCCGAGAATATTAAATCTTCAGAAAGTATCTTTAGTTTAGGAAACGGTGCTATGGGACAGCGAGCAAACTTTGAAGAATACTACAGTGGAGATACATTTCAAGGCAGTTACATTGCGGGGGTTTATTACCCTGACAAAACAAGAGTTGGATGGTGGAAAAACGGATATCCCGAATACTTTGCTAAAGTATTAAATGCGCCAAGCTGGATTGGAATAAATGTTGTTGTAAATGATGTTATTTTAGATTTAAATACATGTAAGTCAATTTCCAATTTTAGGCGGGAACTTAATATGAAAGAAGGCTGGTTATCAAGATCATTTACAGCAACACTAAAAAATGATGTTGAAATTTCAGTAAAAAGCCAGCGTTTTCTTAGCATTACTCAAGAAGAAATTGGTGCAATTAAATATCAAATCAGCCCTTTAAATTGTGACGCTCGCATTAGTTTTGAGCCTTTTTTGGATGGTAATATCGTTAATCAGGATAAAAATTGGGATGATAAATTTTGGAATATATTATCAATATTTTCTGAAGAATCGAGTGCATTTCTTGAGGCTGAAACAATGAAAACAAGATTCAAAACATGCACCTTTATGCACAATCAATGTACGCTAAATGGTGCTCGAGTTCACCCAATATTTTTAGAAAAAAATCAACACCAAAAAATAGATCATATATACCAAATGAGTGTTGATAAAGGTTCAACTTTTACAATAGAGAAAATTGGAGGATATATTTCTGATCGCAAACATAACGATGTTTTAAAAGATGCAAAGTCAGCTATTGAAATCGCTTCAAAAAAAGGTTTTAAAATTCTCTTAGAAGAGCAAGCCCAAGCTTGGGCAAAAATATGGCAAATGGCAGATATAACCATTGAAGGAGATATTAAAGCGCAACAAGGAATTCGTTTTAATATTTTTCATCTAAATCAAACTTATACAGGGAATGATCCCCTACTGAACATTGGCCCCAAAGGATTTACTGGAGAAAAATATGGTGGAAGTACCTATTGGGATACTGAAGCTTATTGTCTTCCATTTTATATGGCTACAAAATCTCCGAATGTAGCAAAAAACTTATTAGAATACCGATTTCAACATTTAGAAAAAGCTATTGAGAATGCACAAAAACTAGGGTTTAATTCTGGAGCAGCTTTGTATCCAATGGTTACTATGAATGGTGATGAATGTCACAATGAATGGGAAATTACATTTGAAGAAATTCATAGAAATGGTGCTATTGCATTTGCTATATATAATTATCAACGTTATACTGGCGATAAATCATACACTTATTCAAATGGTATTTATGTTTTGATTGCTATAACTCGTTTTTGGTATCAGAGATTTAATTTTTCGGAACAGAAAAAGAAATATGTCATGCTTGGTGTTACAGGTCCTAATGAGTATGAGAATAATGTTAATAATAATTTTTATACTAATTATATTGCTAAATGGTGTATGGATTTCACAATCAATACATTAAATATTTTAAAAGACGAAAATATTCAAACTTATAAAAAAGTTATAGCCAAAACTAACTTATATCAACAGGAAATAGATGATATTAAATCAATGTCAAAATCTATTTATTTCCCCTATTCAAAAGAATATGGAGTTTATTTACAACAAGATGGTTTTTTAGATAAATCTATTGCCTCCGTATCAGAAATATCAGCTTATGAACGACCCATAAATCAGCATTGGTCGTGGGATCGAATATTACGTTCGCCATATATAAAACAAGCTGATACTCTTCAGGCATTTTATTTCTTTGAAAATGATTTTTCAACAGATGAACTTGAAAAGCATTATAATTTTTACGAACCACTTACTGTTCATGAAAGCTCATTATCGCCTTGTATTCACAGTATTCAAGCTTCAAAGCTTGGAAAAATGAATCAAGCTTATGAATTTTATCTACAAACATCAAGATTAGACTTAGATGACTATAATTGTGAAGTACATGAAGGACTTCACATTACTTCTATGGCGGGAACATGGATGAGTATTGTTGAAGGTTTTGGAGGAATGCGTATAATTAACGATCAATTGAATTTTTCTCCAAAAATACCTAAACAATGGAAATCATACTCTTTTAAGATTAACTTTAGAGGAAAAATTTTAAAAGTAACCGTTGAACATTCTTCATTTTATTTTGAAGTTACCGGAGATGAACCTTTAAATATAATTGTTAACGGTCAAGCTACGCGTGTTGAACCAAATTATTCACTCTCATCTTAATGAATTATCAATTTAAAAAAATAGGGGTAATAATCAATTTCTGTTTCTTATTATTAATCTTAATTAGTTGTAATAAAAAAAATGAAATTAATAATGACACTAGGTTTACTCCAGTACTAAATGTAGATCAAATTAAACCTCCGCATTGGTGGGTGGGTTTTGAATCCAATGAATTACAAATACTATTGAAATCGGATCAAATTCAAAACATGGATGTTACCATTGATTATCCTGGAGTCAAGGTGCTTAAAGTGAATAATGCTGATAGTCCAAATTATTTATTTATTGATATTGAAATAGATAAAAATACATCTCCAGGATACATTGAATTATTGTTTTCATCAAATGATAGCATACATCACAAATTAGGATACCAGTTAAAGAAAAGAATAAAGTCCCCATTAGATTTCAAAGGTTTTAACTCAGAAGATGCAATTTATTTAATTACTCCAGATCGTTTCGCAAATGGCAATCCCAAGAATGATATTCAAATTGAGTTAAAAGAACAAAGAATAGATCGTAATGATGGATATGCTCGACATGGAGGTGATATCGAAGGAATTATAAAAAACATTGATTACATTAACGATATGGGATTCACAGCTATATGGTCCTGTCCCCTACGCACCAATGATATGAAAAGTGGTTCATACCATGGATATGCGATTACAAATCATTATCAGGTTGACCCAAGATTTGGAACTTTAGATGAATTTAAGACTCTTGTTAAAGAAGCCGATAAAAGGGATATTAAATTCATTATGGACCAAATTGTCAATCATTGTGGATTATATCATTGGTGGATGAAAGACTTGCCTTTTAAAGATTGGTTGAATTATCAAGACGAATTTTTAGCGCAAAAACCAACAATTTATTCAAATCATCGCCGTACAACAGTTCAAGATATTTATTCTTCTGAAATCGACAAGAAAGAGATGACTGAAGGATGGTTTGTTGAAACTATGCCAGATTTAAATCATAAAAATCCGTTCTTGGAAAAATTTATTATACAAAATAGCTTATGGTGGATTGAAGAATTGGGTCTTAGTGGTATTAGGCAAGATACGTATCCTTATGCTGATAAAACATTTTTAAGTAATTGGGCAGGAACAATTATGAATGAGTATCCAAATTTTTCCATTGTTGGAGAAGAATGGAGTTATAATCCATTGCTGATCGGATATTGGCAAAATGATCCAAGTACAAGACAAGGATATATTTCAAATTTAACCTCTACAATGGACTTTGCCATGCTAGATAATATTAAAAAAGCGGTAAGTGAGGATGAAAGTTGGGACAAAGGTCTTATTAAAATATATAATGGACTGGCTAATGATTTTCATTATCCAAATCCAAAAGCCATAATGGCAATGATGGATAACCATGATATGAGCAGAATTTACACTGAACTTAATGGAAATCTTACACAAACAAAAATGGCTCTCAGTGTCCTATTAATGCTACCAAGAATACCACAAATATATTATGGTACAGAGATCTTAATGCAAGATTTTGAAAACCCTGGAGATCACGGTCTTATTAGAACTGATTTCCCAGGAGGCTGGGCAGATGACAAAGTAAATGCTTTTTCTGGATATGGTTTAAATGAAGATCAAAAAGAAATGCAACAGTATTTAAAAACAATTTTAAATTTTAGAAAAAA
>JAYNFX010000026.1:16294-21784 GCA_038106885.1 Flavobacteriaceae bacterium
TCCGTACAATTGGATTCAATTAAAACTTATTTGGTCAATCCTTCAACAAAAGTAAAAGGAACTATACATAGAATTAATAAATTTCCTTCAAAATTTGTTACACCTAGAAATGTTGATATTTGGATCCCTGAAGAATTTGACAAATCTAAATCTTACAGTGTTTTATATATGCATGATGGTCAAATGCTTTTTGATTCAAATAAAACATGGAATGGCAAAGAATGGGGTGTTGACGAAAAAATGACTGATCTTTTAAAAGACTCTTCAATTAAAGAAACTATTGTGATTGGTATATGGAATGTATATTCTGAAAGAAATGCTAATTATTTCCCTGAAAAAGTCTTCAATTCATTGAATAAACAAAATAAAGATGAATTAAGAGGCATGGCTAAGCATAAAAATCAAGTAACATTTGTTAATTCAGATGATTATCTTAAGTTCATAGTCAAGGAATTAAAACCATTCATTGATAGTAACTACCCAACAAAAACAAATCCAGAAAACACCTTCATAATGGGCTCAAGCAGAGGAGGTCTAATTTCGCTTTATGCTTTCTGTGAGTATCCTGAAATATTTGGGGCAGCTGCATGCCTATCGACGCACTGGATTGGCACGTATACAAATATTGAATCAAACCAAATTCCTTATTTGATTTTAGATTATATGATGGAAAATCTACCTTCTTCAGAAAACCATAAAATATACTTTGATTATGGAACAAAAACTTTAGATGCTCTTTATTTACCCTATCAAAATTTAGTAAGTACTGCGTTAGAATATAAATCCTATAATGACGAATCTATGATGAATTTAAAATTTGAAGGTCACGAACATAACGAAATATTTTGGAATAAAAGATTGGTGTCACCTCTGACCTTTTTATTAAAAAAGAATCATGAATAAGTTAGTTTTTTTATTTTGTTGCATTTCTTTTAGTGCTGTTTTTGCTCAAAATTCAAAAAGAATTTTTGAAAAGGTAGAAATTTTAGAAGATAATACATTAAAGATTTCTGTAAATGACGGTATTTATAAAATTGTCCCATATACAAATAATATAATAGAAACAACATTTATCCCATATGGAGATGATGAAAATAAAAAATCACATGCTGTAATATTAAAACCTAATAATATTGAAACTTCTTTTGATGAAGATTTAAATCAAATTATTCTTAAAACAGAAGGAGTTACTGTTAAAGTTAAAAAATCACCATTTCAAATAAATTATTATTACAAAAATAAATTTTTAATTTCTGAAGCTCAAGGTTATAAAAAACTTGACAGTTTAGAACAGATCGATTTTAATATTAAAGCTAATGAAATATTATACGGCGGAGGAGCAAGAGCTTTAGGTATGAACCGTAGAGGAAATAGGCTAGAGTTATATAATAAAGCACATTACGGATATGAAACTCATTCTAAACTAATGAATTTCACAATGCCAGTAGTAGTCTCCTCTGATCAATATATTTTACATTTTGACAATGCTCCAATCGGATTTTTAGACTTAGACAGTAAACAAAATAATAAACTTGTATATGAAACTATTTCAGGCCGCAAAACATATCAAGTTATTGCAGCTGAAAATTGGCCTGAGTTAATAAATCAATACACAAAATTAACTGGAAAACAACCCATGCCCCCACGTTGGGCCCTAGGTAATTTTGCAAGTAGATTTGGATACCATTCTCAAGAAGAAGTTGAGCAAACTATTAAAAAATTTAATGATTTAGACATTCCTGTTGATGCTGTAATTTTAGATCTTTATTGGTTTGGAGAAACCATCACTGGAACTATGGGTAATTTAAAAGTTTATAGGGATTCGTTTCCTGATTTTGAGAAAATGGTATCTAAGTTAAAAGCAAAAGGTGTAAAAACAATAACCATTACTGAACCATTTATTTTAACCACATCAGACCGTTGGAAAGAGGCTGTTGAAAATGAAGTATTAGCAAAAGATTCTTTAGGTAATCCTTATACTTATGACTTTTATTTTGGTAATACAGGTTTAATTGATATTTATAATCCTAAAGGAGCATCTTGGTTTTGGTCTATTTACAAAGGATTGAAGAACAAAGGAATTGCAGGAGTTTGGGGAGATTTAGGTGAACCTGAAGTACATCCAAAAGATTTGCAACATTACTCTGGCTCTGCTGATGAAGTTCATAACATATATGGACACGACTGGGCAGGATTAATTCACAAGGGATATAAAAATGATTTTCCAAATGAAAGACCATTTATACTTATGAGAGCTGGATACTCTGGGTCTCAGCGTTACGGGCTAATTCCATGGTCAGGAGATGTTAACAGAACATGGGGTGGATTACAATCTCAACCTGAAATTGCACTGCAAATGGGGCTTCAAGGTTTAGGATACATGCACTCAGATTTAGGTGGTTTTGCAGGTGAAAATTTAGACGACGAGCTTTATGTTCGCTGGTTACAATATGGGGTTTTTCAACCTATTTTTAGACCTCATGCTCAAGAACAAGTTCCAAGTGAACCTGTTTTTAGAACTTCAAAAACAATTGAATTATCTAAACAAGCTATTGATTTACGTTATTCATTATTACCATATAATTATCACTTAGTCTTTGAAAACAATACAAAAGGACTACCACTAATGAGACCCTTGTTTTTTGAAGATTCTAGAATTGAAATAGATACCGTTTCAAGTACTTATTTGTGGGGTAATGATTTTTTAATTTCTCCAATTACAAAACCAAATCAAAAATTACAAAAAGTTCATTTTCCAAACACTGATAATTGGTATGATTTTTATACAAAACAAAAATTCAAATCAGGAAAAACTAAACTAATTAAAACACAGGAAAATTCTATCCCAACATTTGTTAGAGCTGGTGCAATTATACCTATGGTAAAAGCAGTTAAATCAACTGACAATTATAATTTGGATAGTTTTGAATTACATTATTATTATGACGATAAAAAAAATAAAACCAAACGACTTATTTACAATGATAATGGTTTGCTTGCTGATGCTTATGAAAAGGGGCACTACGAACTTTTAGAAGTGAGTGCTAACCATAATTCAAAACAAATTGAAATAGAATTGAATACATCAAATGGAATAAACTATAAATTCAATACTAAACAAATTGAAATAGTTATTTATAATTTAAAAAAAGAACCAAATGATGTTTTTTTTAATAGTAAAGAAATAAGCCACCATTACGACGAATCATCACAATCACTTCGCATAAATTTAAATTGGAAAACATCCAATAAATCAACATTAAATATTAAATATTAATTAAATGAAAAAAATTAGTTTAATCCTTGCAATCTTATTTTTATTAAGTTCATGTAAAAAATCTATAAAATCAGATGGGAACAATAATGGATACTTATATACACCCATTAGTGATTCTGATTTGGAAAATGCTGTGATTTACGAAGTTAACATTCGTCAATATTCAGAATCAGGAACTTTTGAAGCATTTACAAATGACATACCACAACTAAAAGAGCTCGGAGTTAAAATAATATGGGTTATGCCAATATTTCCTATTTCAACAACAAAAAGGAAAGCCACTGGTGGAGATTTCGCTTACCTTATTGAAGATGAAGATAAGCGCAATAAAATGCTAGGAAGCTATTATGCTGTCTCAGATTTTACAAAAGTAAATCCAGAATTCGGTACTATTAATGATTTTAGAAAAATGATTAAAACTGCTCACGAAAATGGTATGTTTATGATTTTGGATTGGGTACCCAATCATACAGGATGGGATCACACATGGCTGACCACTAATCCGGAGTATTATACTCAAAATGAAAAAGGTGAAGTAATTGATCCAATTAATCCTGATACTGGTGAGTCCTGGGGTTGGGCAGATGTTGCTGATTTAAATTATGATAATAAGAATATGCGACAAGAAATGATTCAAAATATGTTGTATTGGGTCGAAAAAGAAGGAATAGACGGATTTAGATGTGATGTTGCAAGTGCTGTACCTTTAGATTTTTGGCAAGAAGCAATTCCAAAACTCCGCTCAAAGAAAAATTTATTTATGTTAGCAGAAGCAGACGAGCCTGAGTTGCTAAAGGGAAAAAGTCTATTTGATATGGCTTATGGCTGGGAACGTCATCATGTATTAAATCAAATGGCAAAGTCAGATGCAGCTGTTAAATTGTGGGACAAAGTTATAAAATCAGATACTAGCAGATACGAAGATCAAGATATTATAATGAACTTTGTTACAAATCATGATGAAAACTCATGGAATGGAACAATACGTGAAAGGATGGGTGATGCTGCTGAGCTTTTGACAGCCCTTAGCTTTGTATCACCTGGAATGCCACTAATTTATTCAGGACAAGAATATGATTTGAATCACAGATTATTATTCTTTGAAAAAGATCAAATTCCTCATTCAAAAAAAATAATGTGGCCAATATTAGAAAAACTAGGCAAGTTAAAAAATCAAAATCCTGCTTTAAATGGAGGAAAAAAACCTGCATCTTATAAAAAAATCCATCAGAAAAATTCATCAATTTTATCTTTTAAAAGAGAAAAAAATGGAAATATTGTTACTTTTCTTGGAAACTTTTCATCTGAAGTACAAACAATTGAAAATCCATCAATTAATGCAATAGATTTATTTACCAATAATAAAGAATCTTCTAAAAATTTAAATTTAAAACCTTGGGGATTTAAAATACTTATAAGGGAGTAATTTAAATCAAAAAATTAAATTAAATGAAAAACTCTTAATTTTGAATACAAACAAAATTAAGTATGCGGTTAAATTTAAAACTGATTTTATTTATTTCATTAATAACAGCTAGTTGCTCTGAAAATGAATCAAATCAAAATCCGGACAATCAAGATCAATCAAATTTTATTTCGTCTGTTGATATTTCATCTTTTCCAAAGATTGAATTATTTGACCCCGTATTTAAAAATGAATCAGGTAATTTAATTTCATTTTTAAATTTTTTAAAGTTAAAAGGAGTAAATACAATTCGTATTAGACTATGGGTTAATCCATCAAATCAACACTCAAGTTTTGAAGAGGTAAAAACTTTTTCAGATTCATTAAAATCATTAGGTTTTAATATTTATTTAGCGCTTCATTTCTCAGACACGTGGGCTGACCCTGGTCATCAAGTCATTCCAGAAATATGGGAAAACAATTCATTTACTGATTTAAAAGGAATAGTTTACGAATACACTCAAATGATTGTTGAACAAATAAACCCTGATATAATCCAAATTGGAAATGAAATTAATAATGGGTTTCTTCATCCTATTGGAAATATACATACTAATCCCAATCAATTTAAAGATTTAATTAGTGAATGTGTACGTGCTGTAAGAGAGAACTCTTTAAATCAAACTAAAATAATGATACACTATGCAGGATATCAAGAATCTGTAAACTTCTTTAATTTTTTTGAAGATTTAGACTATGATATTATTGGTATTTCATACTACCCTATTTGGCATGGTAAATCCTTAGC
>JAYNFX010000027.1:0-16563 GCA_038106885.1 Flavobacteriaceae bacterium
TCACCAGGATCTGTGGCTGAAGCCTGATTCGTTACTACTAAATTGAAAATAGGATCTTTGCTTGCAACATAACATTCCGATCCTCCAACAGCTTGAACACGAACATAAATAGGTTGAGGATTTGATATGTTTTCGTATGGGCTTGATAAACTATTTTGTCCTAGGTCCGCATCATCATCATTAAGGTGATATGACACAATATATTCTGAAGGAGATTGGGTTCCCAAAATACCTGATGTTTGACTCTCTAAATCAAAAGATTCAACACCATCATTTGTAACATCGTCACATAAAACTAAATCGGAAACAGTATTAATGTCTGGAGCATCTAATAGGTTTAATTGAAAGGTTTCAATTTCATAACAATTGGAATCAAGATATTCAAAACGAATAAAAATAATCTCTTCATCTAAACCTTCGTATGTTGAAAGATTTGAAATCGGATTTAAATCATTGTCAGCATCTTCAATGGTATTATGAAAAGTAACTACAAAATCATCAGGGTTGTTATTTGGTTCGAGAACTACAGCTTCATTTTGAAAAAGGTTAAATAATCCAGGAGAAGTTACTGGGTCACAAACGAATAAATCATTAGGAAGGTCATGAACTAATTCAGGTAAAACATTAATACAGATTTCATCAGAGTACTCACAACCAAAATTATCTATAATAGTATATGTGTAACAAAATTGTCCTTCTCCATTAGGTGCAATTGTAATGATGTCACCATTAATATCAACAATAGTAGGTTCATCTCCCTCCCATTCTCCAGAAACTATTTCAGGTGTAAAAGAAAGTGATGAAGGTAAAATACTCTCATCAAAATCTAATGTCCAAGCGAAGATATATCCATTGTCTGCACCGATGTTATCCGTAATTCTTATAGTCCAACTTCCATTTAAAGATGAGCCAACAAGACCATCAAATAATTCCACAGATGAATAAGTCCCTGCAGGAACAAATGAATCATTATATGTATTTGGTCCATCACCACTAACAAAAGTTCCTCCAGATTGAACACCTCCTGTTAATGTAGGAAATGAATTATCTGGAACAAAACAATATTGATAACCAACTCCAGGTGTTGTATTATTAGAACTGCCATCTACTGGTCCAGTAGCCCATGGCTCACCAAGATTTGCAGAACCTCCTCCTTGAGTCTGTAAAAATATAACTTGCCCTGAAGGTGAAATAAGTTCAATATCAAGATCTCCTAAGTAGGAATGTTCTAAAACTAAACATACTTGAGAAATTTGGTCGGCATCAGTGAGATCTAAATCTGTATCAAAACAATCCACAATTATTGAAGTCTCATAAGAAACTCCACTACCATCAGGTAAAAATGTTACATCACTTTCAGGCGGTGTACATTCATTTAAATATTGAGTAGGTGTAACCAAGGGGGTGATTGTGGATGTATCACCAAAGCAAAGAGTGTCAAGTGTATCCTCAGTTGCAGAAAACTCAGGTGTTGTACTTACCCAAATAATTTGATCAATCTCATTAGTACTTTTACATCCATCAGGAAAGACAGAAGTATTAGTATCCCATATATTTAGATTAGCAATGTAAACTCCAGGTTCATCAAATGAAAAAGTTGCAGTTTGACCACTGATTGTTGTTCCATCACCAGTATCCCATTGATAAGCAGCACCAACTCCACCACCAGGTTCAGAAAATTGACCGCTACCTGTTAAAGTGATTTCCTCTCCAACACAAACTTTAATAATTCCTTCATCATCAGGTAAAGGAAGTGCAGAGTCAAGTTGTGAAAGTATTGTTTGACATTCAGCTGGGGGATCAACACAAGAAATAAAAGCTAACCAACCTGTATCTGTTTGAAATCCATTACTTGTAAATACAAGTGTTAAACATCCTGAGGTATTTGTCAATGTAGCTGCTATTGTCTCTGGACTATTATCCCCAGAAAATTCACCAATAATTGTTGTAGGATCTGATGCATCCTGAGCATTATATACTGTCAATACATCCGTATTATTTTGAGTTGAAAACTCAGTAAATTGCAACTGGGTAGACTGCCCTTCTACCTCTGGACAAATCGTAAATGTATAAACTTCATTATTGCTGTATTCCCCAGGATCTGGACCATCTGCAGGTCCCCCCGAATCGTAAAAAAGTCCGTTACAAGTCGTTACGGAATCGTTACTCATAATGTACTGAGGAACTTCAACACAAACTGGTATTGTTCCAGGTTTAAATTGACTTTGTAGAACCCCACTTACATAATCATCAACAACATTAGTTTGACCTTCGGAAAACATATATAAACAAGAATCATCCCCATAATCCATATAACTCATAGTTAGTGCAAATTCTCCATCTTCACATCCAGCAACGGTGCCAGGGTTGGGACAACCATAATTTGCATCTGATATATTTGGTGTATCAGCAATTCCATCATCAGTAGCACAAGATCCTGAAAAAGGGTGCTGAAGATTATAAAAATGACCTAATTCGTGTGTAACTGTTCGTCCTAAATTATAAGGCGCTCCAGGTACAACACCTGAGTCAGGACATCCAGCTCCTGAACCAAAAGCACCGAGATTTATAACTACAGACTGACCAGCATTGATGTTTCCTCCAAGCGGTGAATAACCAAGAACTCCACCTCCAATATCTTTAACTAAAAAATTCATGTAACCACTCCATGCAGGGTCGGCATCGTTACCGCCACCAAAATCATAACCAATGGTAACAGCTGGACCTCCTTCTACAAGGTCTTCATCAGTATCTTCAGGGTGAAGAGCTGTAGCTATACAAAACTGGACATTGGCAGCACCATGAACAACACCAGGATAAAATGCACTTGCAGGTGTCCAAAGATTTGCGTCAGGATTTGTCGCTGTAAAGTCTCCATTTAATATATCTATTTGATTTTGAGCTAAAGCTTCTAAACATGCTCTGTCAGATTCTTGACCACCAGGAAAATGTACTGCAACTGGAATTACAATTGGATCCATAATCATTGAACCAAATTCATTACTAATTCTGGCCATAACAGTTTCTTTAAATTTATCTTGATTAATTTTCCATTGTCGAGCAAATTCAGGATCTTTCATCATTTCATGCATGTGTGCTTCCATTCCACATTCTTTGTCCTGCGCAGAAAGATTAAAATTAAAGAAAAATAACGCTAATAAAATTATAAGATTTCTAATCATAACTATTGGTTATTATAATTTTGGGGTTTAATAATTATAAAATAGTTTGAATTATCGACTCTAAACCTTTGAATTGTGGGTGCATGAAATTCAAAATTATATTTTAAAGGATTGAAATTTAATGGATCAAAAGTTCGGTCTCTCTTTAAATTTGAAACAAAAGCATTAAAAAGAGAAACTTCAGAAAGTAATGGGCATGGTTTGTGGTTAAGAACATTATTTTCTAACTTGATAATAACTCTGTTTCTCAGTATTTCTTTCATGGCCAAAACTCTTGAGGGACGATTTAAAATTTCTTTTTCTAAATATGGTCCATAAACTTGATTAAGCTTGTTTAATTCCTGACTAGTAAACGGAGAATTTGTGTTTTCATTGAAATTAATTTCACTTTTAAACTGATTATTGTAGGTATTTGATTGTGAATAAGAATAACTGCAAATGAAAAATAAAATAAGAAACTTTGTAAGTAATGTTCTCATGGGCACTAAATTTTACAGATTAAAAAAGCATTACAAATATTTAAATAATGCTTGTCATCTGTTAATAAATATTTTTGTAAGTAATTATGCTACTTAGGACATAAACTTAGTAATTTTTTTACTAATTGGTCAAAAAAATCTGTTAATAATTAAAATTGAAAAGGCATAAAAACTGAAAATAACTATCTTTGTATTTACATCTTATGTATAAACAATTATATTGACATGAAATTAGATTTAAATTCAAAAAAAATCGAAGACATTGATTACATAGGCGATAACCACATTGGGACAAGTTCAGACACTCCAATGAAAGATGACGCCTTCAAACTAAACTCTGATGAAAAAATTGAAATTATCATTGATGATGTCAAACACATTATGGAAACGCTTGGACTTGATTTAAGTGATGATAGCTTGAGTGGTACCCCTAAAAGAGTAGCAAAAATGTTTGTAAATGAAATATTTAGTGGTTTGGATCCTAAAAACAAACCCAAAGCATCAACTTTTCAAAACAAATATAATTATGGTGAAATGTTAGTTGAAAAGAACATAACTGTTTATTCAACATGCGAACATCACCTTTTACCAATAGTCGGTAGAGCCCATGTAGCTTATATTTCAAATGGATCCGTAGTTGGTCTTTCTAAAATGAATAGAATTGTTGACTACTATGCAAAACGTCCTCAAGTGCAAGAACGTTTAACAATACAAATTGTTCGTGAATTACAAAATGTATTAAATACAAAAGACGTTGCATGTGTAATTGATGCCAAACACTTGTGTGTTAACTCTAGAGGAATTAAAGACATTGAAAGTAGTACTGTTACTAGCGAATTTGGAGGTAAATTTAAAAACAAAGAAGTACGTCAAGAGTTTTTAAACTACATCCATTTGAAGACTAAATTTTAATTTTATAATAAACATGTCTTTATTTTCGGACCAAAAAATTCTTATTTACAACTCTATTTCTGGTAAGAAAGAGATTTTTTCCTCAATAAATGATGGAACCATAGGGATGTATGTCTGCGGCCCAACTGTTTATAGCAATGTCCATTTGGGAAATGTTAGAACTTTCATGTCTTTTGATATGATTTTTAGATATTTCAAACATCTCGGTTATAAAGTTAGATATGTAAGGAATATTACAGATGCAGGACATCTTGAAAATGACTCTGACGAAGGTGAGGATAGAATTACAAAAAAAGCTAGGATTGAAGAGATTGAACCTATGGAGGTTGTTCAAAAATATACCGTTGATTTTCATAAGGTACTTAGTGATTTTAATTTACTTCCTCCAAGTATCGAACCTACTGCTACCGGACATATTATTGAACAGATTGAAATTATTGAAGATTTAATTGGTAAAGACCTAGCATATGAAATTAATGGTTCTGTATATTTTGATGTTTTAAAATATAATAATGATAATAACTACGGAATATTAAGCGGTAGAAAACTTGAAGATCTAATCCACAATACACGATCTCTTGAAGGACAATCAGACAAAAAAAACCCACAAGATTTTGCATTATGGAAAAAAGCTGAAAAAAATCACATAATGAGATGGTCATCTCCTTGGGGTCAAGGATTCCCTGGCTGGCATCTTGAGTGTACAGCAATGAGTACAAAATATCTTGGTGAACAGTTTGATATTCATGGAGGTGGCATGGATTTAAAATTTCCTCATCATGAGTGTGAAATAGCACAATCAAAAGCGCTTAATAATTGTAATCCAGCAAATTATTGGATGCATGCCAATATGCTTACTTTGAATGGTAAAAAAATGGCAAAATCAACCGGTAATAACATATTACCATTGGAGATTTTAGATGGTACAAGCGATAAATTATCAAAAAGCTTTTCACCATATGTTGTTCGCTTCTTCATGATGCAAGCGCACTATAGAAGTATTCTTGATTTTAGTAATGATGCATTAATTGCATCAGAAAAAGGGTTTATGAAGCTAATGGATGCCTTAAGAAATCTTAAATCCTTGGAACCTAAAAATCCATCATCAAACTTTGATGTTGTTTTGTGGAAGAAACGCTGTTATGATGCAATGAATGATGATTTTAATTCCCCAATATTAATTTCAGAACTATTCAATGCCGTTAAGTACATAAATCAAATTAAAGATGGAACTAATAGCATCGATGATCAAAATCTCAAACTTTTAAAACAAACTTTTGAAATTTTTATTTTTGATGTTTTGGGATTGAAAGATTTTGAATTATCAAAATCAGAAGGAAAACTAGAAAAATCTGTTGAAATTTTAATCAATCTCAGAAACCAAGCAAGAGCAGAAAGAAATTTTGATTTATCTGATCAAATTAGAGATCAATTAAAAAGCATTGGTGTTCAGCTAAAAGACGGATCAGGTAATACAACTTTCACACTAGATTAATTAAAAATTTATGATTGTAAAGTTGTTGATATTAAAAATTAGAATTTATCAAAAATTAATATCACCTCTTTTCATGTCACGTTGCCGTTACCAACCAACTTGCTCTAACTATTTTATAGAGGCTTTAAATGAACAAGGCTTATTTAAGGGGGTTTTCCTTGGAGTAAAGCGAATTTTCAGTTGTCATCCATGGGGTGGATCCGGCCACGACCCTGTCCCAAGATCAAAAAAATAATTTAATTATTCCATGGTCAATTATGTATATTTATAACAAATTAAAAAACTAAATGGATTTTTTACATATAGTATGGGACCCCGCTTCGGATGGTCTAAAACTTTTTGGAAATTTTAAAATTCACTATTACAGTTTAATGTGGATGGTAGCATTTATTCTTGGCTATCAAATAATGAAAAAAGTATATTCTAATGAAAATCAATCTGAAAAAAAATTAGAAAGTCTCTTCATGTATTCAGTTCTGGGAATCATGATTGGTGCCCGTTTAGGACATGTAATTTTCTACCAAACTGAGCTTTTTAGAGAGGATTTTTTCAGTGTATTTCTTCCTTTTAAATTTAGTGGCGGAATTGAATTTACTGGATTTAGAGGGTTGGCGAGTCATGGAGCCACAATTGGAATGATCATTTCGATGTATATATATAATAAAAAAGTATTAAAAAAATCTGTTCTCTGGATTTTAGATAGAGTTGTAATTGCGTGCGCTTTAGGTGGTATTTTTATAAGAATTGGTAATTTTTTTAATTCCGAGATAATTGGTAAACCTGCAGATGAAAATTTACCTTGGGGTGTTGTTTTTAAAAATGTTGATAACATAGTTAGACATCCAGGTCAACTTTACGAAGCATTTGGATATATCTTTGTTTTTATAATTTTATTTTTCACGTACTGGAAATCAAATAAAGCTAAGAATGAAGGTTTTCTTTTTGGTTTATTCCTATTACTGTTAATGACAGTTAGAGTTTTTGTTGAAAAATTTAAAATTGCCCAAGTTGATGGTCGTGAAGATTGGATTTTGGGACTCAATACTGGGCAAATACTCAGCATTCCTTTTATAATTATTGGATTGTATTATATGTTTCTTCATAAATCAAACCAATAATTTAAAAAAAAACACCTAGAAGGTGCCTTTTTTTATGATTAATTTGATTTCTTGTCTAATCGCTTTAATGTATCGTGCATTATTGGTGTAGCAATAAAAACTGAAGAATAAGTTCCAACAAGTACACCTACTATTAATGCAAAAAGTAATCCTCTTAATGAATCTGCCCCAAAAATAAACATTGCTAAAAGTACAACTAAAGTCGTTAAAGATGTATTTAATGTACGACTTAAGGTGCTATTTAAAGCGCCATCAACTATTTTCCCAAAGTCCCAGCTTGAATGCTCACTAATGTACTCTCTAATCCTATCAAAAACAACAACAGTATCATTTAAAGAATAACCAATAACAGTCAGAATAGCTGCTATAAAGGCCTGATCTATCTCCATACTAAATGGCAAAAATCTCCATGCTATTGAGAAAATTCCTAAAACAATTAATACATCATGAAATACTGCAGCTACAGCTCCAAGTGAAAATTGCCATTTTTTGAATCGTAGTAAAATATATAAAAACACTACTATTAATGATCCTAAAATTGCCCATACTGATGACCTCTTGATATCATCTGCGATGGTTGGACTAACTTTTCCTGAGTACATTTTACCAACATTATTTTCTGCATCAGTAAATTGACTATAGGACATTCCCTCTGGTAAAAATTGTTTTAATGCTGAAAATAATTTTTCTTGTACCTCAGCATCAACTTCTGCTGAATTTTCATTTACTTTATATTTTGTTGAAATTTTTAATTGATTAGCACTTCCTATAGTCTTAACTTCTGCACTACTAAATACTTTGTTTAGGGAGGTTTTTACTTCCTCAGTATTCATATCTTTAGCAAAACGAACAGTGTAAGTTCTACCTCCAACAAAATCAATTCCTTGATCCAGTCCAGTTGTAAATAATGAAAATAATCCAGCTGCAATTATTGTTGCTGATAGTATATAAGCATATTTTCTCTTCTGAAGAAACTTGATTTTTATTGAACTTAAAAATCCTTTTGTAACCTTAGTAGAAAACTGTAACATACCGCCTCTATTTAAATCCCAATCAATAAGAAGTCTTGAGATAAAAATAGCTGTGAATAAAGATGTTATAATTCCAATAAGTAAAGTAGTAGCGAACCCTTTTATTGGACCAGTTCCAAAAGTGTATAATATAAGTGCAGTTAGTCCAGTAGTGATGTTTGCATCCAAAATTGATGATAACGCATTTGAAAAACCATCACTAACAGATTCTTTCAGACCTTTACCTTTAATTAATTCCTCTCTAACACGCTCATAAATAAGTACGTTTGCATCTACAGCAATTCCAATCGTAAGTACAATACCTGCAATACCAGGAAGGGTAAGAACCGCACCCAAACCAGAAAGGATACCAAAAATCAATAAGATATTAAGAAGCAATGCTATATTTGAGTAAATTCCAGCTTTACCATAATAAAAAATCATCCACAACAAAACAAATGCTAGAGCTATCAAAAAGGATTTCATTCCGCTATCAATAGCTTCTTGTCCTAAAGACGGTCCAACTTCTTCAGCTTGAACAATATCCGCAGAAGCAGGTAATTTACCAGCACGCAAAACATTAGCTAAATCGACTGCTTCATTTAAAGTAAAAGTCCCAGAAATTTCAGAATTACCTCCGGCAATTGCCCCAGAAGTTACACCAGGAGCAGAGTAAACAATATCATCTAATACAATTGCAATTTGCCCACCAGTTTTAAAAGCATTACCAGTCATTCTTTCCCAAACTTTAGCTCCCTTTAAATTCATTTGCATTGAAACACTAGGGTTTCCGTTTTGTTGATAGGATTGTCTGGCGTCAGTTATTACCGCTCCACTTAATGGAGGTTTATTTTCACGATTACCCTTAAGTGCATACAACTCAACCAATTCAATAGATTCTGAATTATCATCTTCACTTTTGTTTACAACTTGAGGAATTCCCCAAACAAACTTTACATAACGTTGTTCTGGAGCTAATAAAGATCTTACTTTTGGGTTTTTAAGGTATTGGTTGACTAATTGTTGATCTTTAGTCTCAAAAGATGCCAATACTGGCCCCCCACTATAGCCTGGAGATCTAATTAAATCAAATAAAGGGTTTACAACTCCATCATCACCTGTTTCAACATCAGTATCACCAATTATATCTGAAATTGCGTCTTGATCATTTAAATCATCTTTATCATAATCGTCTTCAATAAATTCTTTTAAAACTTCATTGGCCTGTATTAAAAAACTTCCAAATTCTTCACCTTTAAAAGCATCCCAAAATTCCAATTGAGCAGTACTTTGAAGAAGACCTTTCACACGTTCAACTTCTTTTGCTCCAGGGAGTTCAACTAAGATTCTACCTGAATTTCCGATTCGCTGAATGTTAGGCTGAGTAACTCCGAACTTATCAATACGTTTTCTCAAAACTTCAAAAGCAGAGACTATTGATTCATCAATTTTTGCTGACAATATAGGTTTAACTTCGTCGTCAGACATATTAAATGTAATTTGATCACTTAGTAAACGATTTGCAAATATTTCAGGTGATGCTAACTTTTTATCAACTTTAATAGCTTCAAATGCAATAAAGAAATCTTCTAAATATGTGTTTTGACTATTTTCTTGCAACTTTTCGGCATCAATTAAAGCTTTCCTGAAAGTTGGATCTTTACTATCGCTAGCCAAACCTACTAATATGTCTTTAACTGAAATTTGAAGTATAACATTGATCCCTCCCTTTAAGTCCAAACCAAGGTTCATGGCTTTTTCTTTTACTTCCTTGTAATCAAATGACGCTATACCAATATTAAAGACTTCTTTGTTGTTTAAAGAATCTAGATAATTTAGCCTCTCAAGATTTCTTTTTGAGTCGTAATCAACATCAGAATCGGCAATCTTATTAATTGCAAATTGCTCCGCATTTTTTTCAATCTGGTTGCCTTTGAAAGTGAATGACAATTGGTATATACTGACCAAGCCAAATAAAAAAGCAAATAACTTAACTAATCCCTTATTTTGCATTGTGAAAAATTTTAATATGCATAAATTTTAATGAACGAGCAAATATAGGATTTAGGATGTGATTTGACAATATATTTTTTATATAATAGAAAAAGCAACACTAAAAGTGATGCTTTTTAAATTGAATAACTTAATGTAAGCTATTAAAAATCTAAAAGCGCATTAGTCTTTTTGACTCCTTCAGCACTCTTGAACAAGTGTGCTTTATCTGCATCATTAAGTTTAACTTCAACTATCTTTTCGATTCCATTAGAACCCAAAACCACAGGAACTCCAATACACAAATCGTTTAATCCATATTCACCATTAAGTAAGGTAGAACAGGGATAAATCTTTTTTTGATCACAAGCTATTGATTGAACTAATCCACTTACAGCTGCGCCAGGTGCATACCAGGCTGATGTTCCCAATAACTTTGTTAAAGTTGCACCACCAACTTTAGTGTCTTCTTTAACTTTTTCTAAACGATCATTTGAAATAAACTCAGAAACTTTAATACTGTTTCGTGTAGCATGTGAAATTAAAGGAACCATACCAACATCACTATGTCCACCAATAACCATACCATCAACATCACTAATTGGTGCATCTAATGCTTCTGCTAGTCGATATTTAAAACGTGCTGAATCTAAGGCACCTCCCATACCAATAATTCTATTTTTTGGCAGACCAGTTACCTTATGAGCCAAATATGTCATTGTGTCCATTGGGTTACTTACAACTATCAAAATAGTATTAGGAGAAAATTTCACCAAACTCTCAGAAACTGTTTTTACAATCCCAGCATTAATACCAATTAATTCTTCGCGAGTCATTCCAGGTTTTCTTGGAATTCCAGAAGTTATAACACAAATATTACTGTCAGCAGTTTTTGAGTAGTCATTTGTAGTTCCTGTAATTTTAGTATCAAAGCCATTTAGTGAGGCACATTGCATTAAATCCATAGCTTTACCTTCTGCATAACCTTCTTTAATATCTAATAAAACAACTTCTGAGGCAAAATTTTTAATTGCAATATATTCAGCACAACTAGCCCCAACTGCACCTGCACCTACAACGGTTACTTTCATTTTAATTTAGTTTTAATTATTGTAATTATATTTATTAAGCATCTATATTGGCATAGATGGCATTTTTTTCAATGAATTCACGCCTTGGAGGAACATCGTCACCCATTAACATTGAAAAAATCCTATCAGCCTCAGTACCATTATCAATCTGTACTTGTCTTAGTGTTCTAAACTCAGGATTCATAGTAGTATCCCATAGCTGACTTGCATTCATCTCTCCTAGTCCTTTATACCTTTGTACACTTGAACTTCCACCAAATTGTTCAACAATCGAGTCTCTCTCTTTATCATTCCATGCATATTTTTTCTTTTGCCCTCTCTTTACCAAATAAAGAGGAGGTGTAGCAATATAAACATGTCCACTTTCTATCAATTCTTTCATGTACCTGAAGAAAAATGTCAATATAAGTGTAGCAATATGACTTCCATCAATATCTGCATCACACATGATTACAATTTTATGATAACGTAATTTAGATAGATTTAATGCTTTACTATCTTCTTCTGTTCCAATAGTAACCCCCAATGCAGTGAAAATATTTTTAATTTCTTCATTTTCAAAGACCTTATGTTGCATTGCTTTTTCTACATTTAAAATTTTACCTCTAAGGGGTAAAATTGCTTGAAAAGCTCGGTCGCGACCTTGTTTTGCAGTACCCCCCGCTGAATCTCCCTCAACTAAAAACACTTCACACTTTGCAGGATCTTGTTCAGAACAATCACTAAGTTTTCCGGGTAGACCACCAATACTCATAACAGTCTTGCGCTGAACCATTTCGCGTGCCTTTTGAGCTGCATGACGGGCCTGTGCCGCTAAAATTACTTTTTGCACAATAGTCTTTGCATCTTCTGGGTGTTCTTCTAAATAATCTGTTAACATCTCAGAAACGGCTTGGCTCACAGACGCTGAAACCTCTCTGTTACCAAGTTTAGTTTTAGTTTGACCTTCAAATTGTGGTTCGGCAACCTTAACTGATATAATTGCTGTTAATCCTTCTCTAAAATCATCACCTGCAATATCAAACTTTAGCTTTTCTAACATTCCTGACCCGTCAGCATACTTCTTAAGGGTGTGTGTTAAACCTCTTCTAAATCCTGATAAATGGGTTCCGCCTTCATGAGTATTGATATTATTTACATAAGAATGTAAATTTTCAGCATATGAAGTATTATAAATCATTGCTACCTCAACAGGAATTCCATTTTTTTCTCCTTCAAAAGCAATTACAGATTTCATAATTGGTTCTCTAGTTTCATCTAAATATTTAATGAATTCTGAAAGACCTTCTTCTGAGTAAAAAGTTTCACTTAAATATTCTCCTTTGTCATCTTTTTCTCTTTTGTCAACAATTATTACTGTAATTCCTTTGTTTAAGAAAGCTAATTCTCGCATTCGATTAGCTAAAGTTTCATAATTATATTCTAAAGTTTGAGTAAATATTTGAGGATCTGGCTTAAAAGTTACAACAGTACCTCTTTTATCAGTCTCACCGATTGACTTCACAGGATACATTGGTTTTCCACGCTCATATTCTTGTTCCCATATTTTACCTTCTCTATGAACTGTTGCTTTTAAATTAACCGATAGAGCGTTAACACAGCTTACACCAACTCCATGTAATCCACCTGAGACCTTATAAGAATCTTTATCAAATTTTCCACCAGCACCTATCTTGGTCATTACAACTTCTAAGGCTGAAACACCTTCCTTTTTATGTAATCCTACAGGAATACCACGTCCATTATCTTCAGTAGTGATAGAATTATCTTCGTTAATTGTCAAGGTAATCTTGTCACAATGTCCTGCGAGGGATTCATCAATTGAATTATCAATAACCTCATAGACTAAGTGGTGAAGTCCTCTAGTACCAACATCTCCAATATACATAGATGGCCGCATGCGTACATGCTCCATTCCTTCAAGTGCCTGTATACTGTCAGCAGAGTATTGATTTTTACTAATTTCTTCGCTCATATTTGCTTTTTTGAATATTTTAATTTTGTATTAAACAAATATAAAAATTAACAAATCTTTTACAGAGAAAAATATGAGTAAAATCGCTTAAATTATTAACATTTAGTTAATTGCTGAAAAGCTTCTTAAAAAGGCTAAAAACAGCCTTAAATTAGATTATTAAATTAATTAAAATTTCATTAAAGAGATTTTTTTAAAATAAAGGCTGTGTAAGCAAATTTTTAAGGGCTTAATATGCTTTATCGTGAACTTTAGCTACAGCTCTACCGCTTGGATCGTTCATGTTTTTAAATGCCTCGTCCCACTCTAAAGCTATTTTAGTGCTGCAAGCAACACTTGCTTCTTGCGGAACGCATAAAGCAGCTGCCTCACTTGGAAAATGTGACTCAAAAATTGTCCTGTAGTAAAATTCTTCTTTGTTTAGTGGGGTTTGAATTGGAAATCTGAAGTGGGCATTTTTCATTTGCTCATCGCTAACCTCTTTTTCAACAACCTCTTTTAAAGTGTCTATCCAGCTGTAACCTACACCATCACTAAATTGTTCTTTTTGACGCCAAGCTACAGATTCAGGTAAAATATCTTCAAATGCTTTTCTAACTACCCACTTCTCCATTCTCTCACCATTAATCATTTTATCCTTAGGATTTATTCGCATCGCAACATCCATAAACTCTTTATCTAGAAAAGGCACTCGCCCTTCAATTCCCCATGCAGCTAAACTTTTATTAGCCCTTAAGCAATCATACATGTGTAATTTCTCCAATTTTCGTACAGTTTCTTGATGAAACTCTTTTTCATTTGGAGCTTTGTGAAAGTATAGATAACCCCCAAAAAGCTCATCAGCACCTTCCCCAGATAACACCATTTTTATACCCATTGACTTAATGACTCTTGCCATCAAATACATTGGAGTGCTAGCTCTAATAGTTGTAGTGTCATAAGTTTCTAAATTATAAATAACATCTTTAATTGCGTCTAATCCTTCTTGAATTGTAAATTTTATTTCATGATGAATTGTTCCAATGTGATCAGCTACTTTTTTAGCTGCTGCCAAATCAGGAGATCCCTCTAAACCAACAGAAAAAGAATGCAGTTGTGGCCACCAAGCGTCTTTGGTGTCTCCAGATTCAATACGCTTTTGAGAATATTTTTTAGCAATTGCTGATGTTACTGAAGAATCTAACCCCCCAGATAATAAAACTCCATATGGTACATCACTCATCAATTGTCGGTGAACAGCTGATTCTAGAGCCTCTTTAATCTGTTCAATACTTGTTTCATTTTCTTTTACTGACTCAAAATCTGTCCAGTCTCTATTGTACCATTTAATAAATTCATTTTTTTTACTGCAGAAATAATGACCTGGAGGGAATAATTGAATTTTATTACAAGTAGACTCTAAGGCTTTAAGCTCAGAGGCTACGTAAAATGTACCATTTTTATCCCACCCAATGTATAAAGGAATAATCCCCATATGATCTCGGGCAATAAAATAAGAATCTTGTTCAATATCATATATTGCAAAACCAAAAATACCATTTAAATCATCAACAAAATCAGCCCCTCTTTCTTTATAAAGTGCCAATATAATTTCACAATCACTTTGAGTTTGAAATTCATACTTTGAGTTTAATTTTTCTCTAAGCTCTTTGTGATTATAAATCTCTCCATTAGCAGCTAATACAAACTTACCACAAGGACTATATAATGGCTGTTTTCCAGATGCAGGATCAACAATTGCTAATCGTTCGTGAGCCATTATAGCATTATTATTATTAAAAATTCCACTCCAATCTGGCCCACGATGTCTGATTCTTTTAGACATTTCAAGAATTTTAGGCCTTAAATCACCACTTTTTTCCTTTAAATCAAAAGCACATACAATACCACACATAATTTTAATTATTTTTTTAGCAAATATGTATTTTATATTACAATATATAAAGATTAATTGCAATATTACTTTCAATTTATAACTAAAAAAGACTTTTTTATGAATTTTTAATTAAAAATATATTAATAATTGACAAAAAATTAGATTATGTAATTAAAATAAAGATTTTAATTACGGAATATTTAAATATTTATGAGTTTGCAGAGAAATCCTCCATTTTGGGTGTTTCATTACATAATCTACAATCAAAGGAGTGACTTTTTCACTCATACTCCATTCAGGTTGAAGATATAAAATACAATTTGAAGAAACTTTTTTTGCTTGATCTTCAGCAAATTTGAAGTCACTTTTATTGAAGACAATAATCTTTAACTCATTGGCTTTAGTGTAAATAGGTTGTAAAGGAAGTTTACGCTTCTTTGGAGACAAACAAATCCAGTCCCAATCACCAGTCAAATTATAAGCTCCCGATGTTTCTATATGTGTACTTAAATTATTTTTCCTTAGTAAGTTTGTCAAGGGTTTCATATCCCACATAAGAGGTTCACCTCCAGTAACAACTATTGTGTCACTGTGAGACCTTGCCTGAGAAACAATCGTATCAATTTTAGTTGGAGGATGCAAGTTAGCATCCCAGCTTTCCTTTACATCACACCAATGACAGCCAACATCACACCCGCCCACTCTTATAAAAAAAGCTGCTGTCCCTTTGTGGTATCCCTCTCCTTGAATAGTGTAAAAAGCTTCCATGATTGGTAACATTTCGCCTATATCAACAAGCCGTTTTAATTCTAAATTTTTCATTTCAAACAAAAATAGTTTACAGTTTTTTGTTTATGTACAAAAACTTGATTTATTTTTACATTCTTTGCTAATTAGACACTAATCACAAATGAAAAATTTCATATTTTTTTTACTATCAGTGACAATTATTTTCAACAGTTGTTCAACAGAAGTAGACCCATTTTTAATTACAAAAAACTCAGTTGGTTTATTAACTGACTCAACTCAAGTTAAAGACCTTAAATTAGTTTTTCCAAATGATTCTTTAAATAAATTTATTGGAGGAGATGAGTTTTTAGGAAAAAGCAACATAATAAAAGTCTTTGAAAAAGAAACAAAAAAATTACTTTTAGAGCTCACTCCAAAAGAAGCTTTAGACTCATTGTCTACTATTCAAAATATTAGAATAATAGACAGTCGTTACAAAACAAAAAAAGCTTTAGATAACATATGTGATTTTGGTTGTATTTCAGGTAATTATAACATTTCTAGCATCCAAAACACATTAAGAAATTTAATTGTATCTGTAGACGAAATAAATGCGTATTTCACAATTGACAAAAGTGAATTGCCTGAGAGTCTGAGATATAACATGAACTTAAAGATTGATAAAGTTTCAGTACCTAAGTCTG
>JAYNFX010000027.1:16663-18508 GCA_038106885.1 Flavobacteriaceae bacterium
AGTCTGAGATATAACATGAACTTAAAGATTGATAAAGTTTCAGTACCTAAGTCTGCAAAAATTAAGGATTTCTTCATTCAATGGTATTAAAATGAAAGGCTATAAACTTCAAACAAATCCTACTTGCATACCTGCAGATAAAGACAAAATAATTGAGGAGCATTTTGGATTAGCTAGTGATGGCGATCATGAAATTAGCATTGCTCAAATGACAGCTCCACCAGGATGGTCTGAACCCTATCAAACTCCGAATTTTGATGAATTTACATTAGTTATATCAGGTAAAAAACAAGTTATAGTAAATAACGAAAAAATCACCCTACACTCAGGTCAATCCATCAAAGTTTTTAAAAATTCCAGAGTTCAATACAGCAATCCATATGATGAGCCTTGTAAATATATTTCTATTTGCACTCCTGCATTTTCAATCAAAAATGTCAACAGAGAATTATGATGATGGCTATTTTACCAAAGATCATTGGATCTGTAATTAACATTATAAGCTATTTCAGTAAATCTTTGGCTTCAAGATTGGCTTTGGATCTTTTCTCCAGACCTTTGAAAGGGAGATATAAAACCCCGCATTTAGCATTAGATAGTGCAAAAAAAGAGTTTATAAAATATGAAGAGTTAACCATTGCAGTTTATAACTGGAGTGGCGCCAATGAGACTGTTTTATTAGCACATGGTTGGGAGAGTAATTCTGGAAGATGGAAAAACACAGTTAGTGCGTTAAAAAAAAATAATTTTAATATAGTTTCAGTTGATGCGCCAGCACATGGAGCCTCTGGAAGTAAAACATTCAATGCCATCTTATATTCTAAATTTATTGAACAAGTATCCAAAAAATATAATCCTTCAATTTTAATAGGACACTCCGTCGGTGGTATGGCCATTTCATATTTTTTAAAAAACACACAATATAAACTAGTCAAAAAAATTATTTTTCTAGGATCTCCAGCTGGTTTCCCAGGGATATTAAAAAATTACATTAAAATAATGGGGTACAATAAAAGATTATCTGATGGAATCGAGATTGTAATTCAAGATCGATTTGGATTTCCCTCCTCACATTTTAATACTGCAAAATTTTTAAAAAATATTTCTTGTCAAGGTCTAATTATTCATGATGAGCACGATCCTGTAATTCCGTTTTCGGACGCTATTGAGATTCAAAAGAGTTTAAAAAATAGCGAGCTTTTAAAAACACAAGGTTTAGGTCATGGCCTGAAAAGCAAGAACGTTATTAACGCAATTACTGATTTTATCAAGAAATAACTTTTGTATATTTATAATTATGGGAACTTCTCAAATTAGACTAAACAAATTCCTTAGCGAGGTGGGTTTTTGTTCAAGAAGAGCTGCTGATAAATTAATTAGTGAAGGCCGTGTTTTAGTTAATGGATCAAAACCACAAATGGGTGTAAAAGTAAGCTCTGATGATCAAATTCAAGTAGACGGAGAAGTAATAAAACCCCATAATAAAGCTTCAGTATATATAGCGTTTAATAAGCCAATTGGAATTGTATGTACAACAGACACAAAAGTTGAGAAAAATAATATTATTGACTACATAAATTTCCCATCAAGAATCTTTCCAATTGGGAGACTAGACAAGGATAGCGAAGGACTAATTCTATTAACTGATGATGGTGATATTGTAAATAAAATTCTTCGCTCAAGTAATAATCACGAAAAAGAATATATTGTTTCGGTTGATAAACCTATATCACAAACATTTATTGAAAGAATGTCCAAAGGAGTTCCAATACTAGATACAATTACCAAACCTTGTAAAATTCAAAAACTTAATCGATTTGAATTTAAAATAATTCTAACCCAAGG
>JAYNFX010000027.1:18608-20707 GCA_038106885.1 Flavobacteriaceae bacterium
AAAGAAATAAATTTTATTATTGAGCCATATGTGAGATTTAAAGGTAAAGTAGGAGAACAAGCTACTATGTTCTTTTTGGATCCGGCAGGAAATGCATTAGAATTTAAAGCCTTTAAAAATAAGTCTCAGATTTTTGCTACCTAAGTTTATAAGCTTGGAGCGTATTCTTTAACAACATAGCTATTGTCATAGGTCCAACACCACCAGGTACAGGAGTAATATGGCTTGCCTTTTTGGACACTGACTCAAAGTCTACGTCTCCAGCAATTCTATAGCCTTTTTTCTTAGTAGTATCTGAAACTCTTGTAATCCCAACATCAATAATCACAGCATTTTCTTTTACCATTTCAGCAGTCAAAAACTCAGGGATTCCTAAAGCTGCAACAATTATGTCAGCTTGTTTTGTTAAAGCTGCTAAATTTTCTGTTCGGCTATGAGCAATCGTCACGGTTGCATTTCCAGCTTTACGCTTTTGACTCATCAAAATACTCATTGGACGGCCAACAATATGACTTCTACCAATGACAACCACATTTTTACCTGAAGTTGGAATTTCGTAACGCTCTAATAATTCCATGATCCCATACGGAGTTGCTGAAATAAAAGTAGGTAAATCCAAGGTTAGTTTCCCAACATTAGTAGGATGAAAACCATCTACATCTTTATCAGGATCAACTGCCATTAAAATTTTTTGTTCATCAATGTGTTTTGGTAGCGGTAATTGAACTATATAGCCATCAATTTCTGGATTATTGTTTAAAAGATCGATTTGCTTTAACAGATCCTGCTCTGTAGTCTGTTCAGGTAGTTTTATTAGTGTCGATTCGAATCCTACAAATTCACATGCTTTGACTTTTGCTCCTACATAAGTCATACTCGCCCCATTATCTCCAACTAGAACGGCAGCTAAGTGAGGTGGTCTCTTGCCTTGTTGTTTTATATCTTTAACAGACTCGGCAATTTCTTCCTTTATCTCAGCACTTGTTTTTCTTCCGTCCAGTAATATCATATTATTCTATTTTTTATCTTGGCATATTTTTCATCATCTGCATCATGTTGCGTCCTTTACTACCTTGCATCATTTTCATCATTTTACTCATCTGATTGAATTGTTTCATAAGTTTATTTAACTCTTGAACAGTTGTTCCTGAGCCTGAACTAATGCGCTTTTTCCTGCTGTTATTTATTATAGATGGATTTGAGCGTTCTTTTGGTGTCATCGAGTGAATCATAGCTTCAACATATTTGAATGCATCATCATCAATATCAACGTCTTTCATCATCTTACCCATTCCAGGAATCATACCCATCAAATCTTTCATACTACCCATCTTTTTAATTTGCTGAATTTGGGAGAGAAAATCGTCAAAACCAAACTGGTTCTTAGCAATTTTTTTCTGAATTTTTCGAGCTTCCTTCTCATCAAATTGCTCTTGAGCTCTCTCAACTAATGAAACAACATCTCCCATACCTAAAATACGGTCTGCCATTCTTGAAGGATAGAAAACATCAATTGCATCCATTTTCTCTCCTGTACCAATAAACTTGATTGGTTTATCAACAACTGATTTAATAGAAATAGCAGCACCACCTCTAGTATCTCCATCGAGTTTTGTTAAGATAACACCATCAAAATTTAATATATCATTAAAAGCCTTAGCTGTATTTACCGCATCTTGTCCGGTCATTGAATCCACAACAAATAAGGTTTCCTGAGGAGTAATTGCTTTGTGAATATTAGAAATTTCCGTCATCATTTCTTCGTCAACAGCTAAACGTCCTGCGGTATCTATAATTACAACATTACACCCTTTTGTTTTAGCTTCAGCAATACCGGCAATAGCAATTTTTACTGGATCATTATTTTCTTTATTGCTGTAGACCTCTGCCCCAACTTGTTCTCCAACAATATGCAACTGATCAATGGCTGCTGGGCGATACACATCACAAGCCACTAACATTGGAGTTTTACCTTTTTTATCTTTTAAAAACTTAGCAAGCTTTCCTGAAAATGTAGTTTTTCCAGAACCTTGGAGTCCAGACATCAAAATTATTGAAGGACTTGAAGAAAGATTAATCCCTTCAGCATCGCTTCCCAT
>JAYNFX010000028.1:0-20466 GCA_038106885.1 Flavobacteriaceae bacterium
AGTTTTGGAGGAGGAGCAATAAATGATACTATGATCCAATTTGGAAATTCAAGATTACCTTTTGGTGGTGTAGGTGAAAGCGGGATAGGTGCATATCATGGTAAATATAGTTATGAAACTTTCACTCACAAAAAGAGTATTTCAATTAAATCAAATTGGTTAGATATTCCGATTAGATATGCGCCTTATGACGGTAAACTCAATTTATTAAAAAAAGTATTTAAGTGGTTAAAATAGAATAATTAGGCTAATAGATTTTTCTTATAATAAATTATTAAAATACTTATTATCAATGATTTATATAAATTAATTAAAGTTTTACTTTTATATAATTAATAAAATGAAAAAAATTTAAATATTTACAAAGTCATGATAATTTTGACTAAATAAACAGATAAAAAATTGGATAATTAAATCCTAATAAATCAAATGTTAATGTTTATTTAATTATTATTTTTTGATTTGAACATGTCATATTTTTGTAATAAATGTTACATGAAATGACAAAAAAAACAAAAATAGAAGAAGGTTATTTGATTGAAAAATACATGGATTATGTATTAGAATACCACAAGAAACCAAACTCCGTACACTCATTTGCGAAAAAATTTAATTTTAATGAATCTGATTTTTATTCTTTTTTTGGTTCGTTTACTTCACTAGAGTCGCAAATATTTGCTAGATTTTTCGACAACACCATAAACACACTAAAGAAAAGTAAGGACTACAGTAATTTTGATTCAATGAATAAAATTTTGAGTTTCTATTTTACTTTTTTTGCTAATCTAACTGCAAACAGGAGCTACGTAAAATATTCTTTAAGTAATGGTAACAGTAAGTTAAATAACATCAAACAACTTAGATTGTTAAGAAAGAAATTTTTGAGTTTTATCGATGGATTAGATCTTGGAATTACAGAGCTTAAAAACAAAAACCTCGATGATGTTAAAGATCGTGTAGTTAATGAATCATATTGGATTCAAATGCTTGTTACTCTTAAATTTTGGTTAGATGACGAATCTAAAGATTTTGAAAAAACAGATTTATTTATTGAAAAATCTATTGCTGCAAGCTTTGAATTAACTTCCACTACCCCATTGAAAAGTGTAATCGATTTTGGCAAGTTTATTTTCAAAGAAAAAATTAACATGAGTTAATGAAAAGCATTGACAGCATACCCATATCTAAATTAGAGCGTGCCTCAAAAATAGTTTCAACTGGAGCTAAAGTAGGTGTTAATTATTTAAAATACTACAGCCAAAGATTAAGTAAGACTGAAACAGAAGCTAAAGATATTCTAAATGAGAACAATGCCGAAGATATTTACAGTGGACTTAAACAGCTGAAGGGAAGTGCTTTGAAAGTCGCCCAGATGTTAAGTATGGAAAAAAATTTATTACCTCGAGCTTATGTAGATAAATTCTCACTATCTCAATTTTCGGTACCACCTTTATCTGCTGCATTAGTTGAAAGAACTTTTAAAAAATATTTTGGACTACCACCAAGCGAGGTTTTTGATGAATTTGATCCAAATTCAGTAAATGCTGCTAGTATTGGCCAAGTTCATATAGCAAAAAAATACAAAAAAAAACTAGCCGTCAAAATTCAATATCCAGGTGTAGCAGAAAGCGTTAAATCTGATTTAGCACTGGTAAAGCCAATTGCTTTGAAGATGTTTAATATTAAAGGAAATGGTGCTGACAAGTATTTTAAAGAAGTTGAAGACAAGCTTAATGAAGAAACTGATTATTCTCTTGAAATAAAACAGAGTCAACAAATAGTTGAAGCTTGTGAAAAAATACCAAATATTTTATTTCCAAGGTATTATCCTAAACTATCTACTGAAAGAATCTTGACAATGGATTTTATGGAAGGAAAGCATTTATCTGAGTTTGTTAAGACAAATAATGATCAAAAAAAACTAAATAAAATTGGTCAAGCTTTATGGGATTTTTATATGCATCAAATTCACAATCTAAAGAAAGTTCATGCAGATCCACACCCTGGAAACTTCTTAATAAACAAATTTTCAAAACTGATAGCGTTAGATTTTGGTTGCATGAAATCCATCCCTGAATCTTTTTACAAACCTTACTTCGAATTAGCAAACAAATCAGTTCTAAATAACCCAACCAAGTTTTCTGAAAAACTACATGAGTTAGAAATTTTAAAAAATAATGATACCAGACAAGAAATTCTATTTTTTACAGATATGTTTTACGACTTATTAAGCATATTTACGCTACCATTTCAGAACGAATACTTTGACTTTTCAGATCCAGATTTTTTTGGTAAAATTGGTGATTTAGCAGAAAGGTATAGTAAAAGTACAGATTTGAAAAAATTTAATAACAATAGAGGCTCAAAACACTTCATTTACATGAATAGAACCTTTTTTGGCTTGTACAACTTAATGTTTGATCTTCAGGCTAATTCAATCAAAATCAATCAATTTAAAAATTACTAATGATACACTTAAAAAGACAGGATTTTGAAAAACTAGACCATATTTATAGAATTAATTTAATCAACAGCTGCTCAGGTTTTAAATCAGCAAATTTAATTGGCACAAAATCAAATTCTGGACATACTAATTTAGCAATTTTTAGCTCAGTAACTCACTTGGGATCAAATCCTCCCCTTTTAAGTATAATATTCAGACCAGTAAGCGATGTACCAAGAAATACTTATGAAAATATAAAAGAAACGGGGCAATTTACTGTAAACCACATCCACGAGCCAATAATTGAAAAAGCGCATCATACCTCAGCAAAGTATAGTAAATATATTTCCGAATTTGCGGTTAGTAATTTACAAGAGGAATATAAAAATAATTGGCATGCTCCATTTGTTAAAGGATCTCCAGTTCAAATGGCTCTAACATATTGTGAAGAATACTTAATTAAATCAAATAATTGTATTCAATTAATTGGTGAAATTAAAGATTTGTATGTTCAAGATAATTTATTAGAAAATGATGGTTTCATTAATTTATCCAAAGGTAAAATTACAGCAATAAATGGTCTTGATGGTTATAATGTTCCTAAACTAAAAATAAGACTCCCCTACCAAAGACCTATTAATGCATTAGAACCTAAGTGATAAGATTTTGAAAAAAACTCACTTACCAACCAAAATTTGTATTGTTTGTAACAGATCTTTTTCTTGGAGAAAAAAATGGAAAAATAACTGGCAATCAGTTAAATATTGTAGCAAAAAATGCATAAAAAACAAAAAACATCAATCGTCTGGTTTACCAACAACTTAAGAACAAAAGACAATAATTTATTAAAATCTGCCTCAGATAATTCAGATTTTATCATTGGAGTTTATTGTATTGACTTTTGCGCAAGTGACATGACGTATTATGGTTTTAAAAAAACAAATAAATTTAGAGCTAAATTCCTATTACAAACGCTTAATTCACTTAAAAAAGAACTAAACAAACTAAATATACCCCTTATAATCTTATATAAGGACTATAAGAATAAATTTATTTCGACCATTAATGAATTCAAAGTAACATCTATTTATGTACAAAAAGAGTGGACAAGAGATGAAATAATAAAAATTGATTCAATAAAAAAAATAATTCCTAATAATGTAAAATTTAATGAAATCTATGATCAATTTTTGTATGACCCTTCCAACATTCCATTTAGTTTTAAAAACATTCCTGATGTTTTTACAAAATTTAGAAAAGAATTAGAAAAAAAGGGGGAGATAATTCCTTTAGTCAACATTAATAAAAAACCAAAACCGTTAACAGTCAAAAATGATTTAAAAATTCCATCTTTGGAAGAATTGGGATACAAAGATTTTGAGGTAGATAAACGTACAGCTTTTCCTTTTGAAGGTGGAGAAATTAATGCCATTGAGAGGTTAAATGAATACCTTTTTAAAACTAAGTTAATTGGTAATTACAAAAACACCAGAAATGGCCTATTAGGAAAAAATTATAGCTCTAAATTTTCTCCATGGCTTGCTAATGGAAGTTTATCAGCAAGACAAATATTCAAAAATGTTAAAGACTTTGAAATTAATTTTTTTTCGAATCAATCAACATACTGGATGGTCTTTGAACTAATTTGGCGTGACTTTTTTAAATATGTTTCACTTAAGTACAAAAACAAAATATTTAAATTAAATGGAATATTAGATATTGAATATAATTGGTCAACTAATAAAAAATACATAGATCAATGGATTAATGGAAAAACAGCAAATGATTTCGTAAATGCAAACATGATTGAATTAAAAAGTACTGGCTGGATGAGTAATCGTGGACGACAGAACGTAGCATCGTATTTTGCAAAAAATATGAAAATGGATTGGAGAATCGGAGCATCCTATTTCGAAAGTATGCTAATAGATTATGATGTACACAGTAATTATGGTAATTGGATCTATATTTCCGGTGTTGGAAATGATCCAAGAGACCGATTCTTTAATTTAAAACGGCAAGCTGAAATATATGATGGTGATAGAAAATTTAGAAAAAAATGGTTATGAGTAATGATAAAAAAAATATTAGTTTAATTTTCCCTAATCAGCTATTTAAAAACTCAGATTTAATAGATAAAGCAGAAAATATATACATAATTGAAGAATACCTTTTTTTTAAGCAGTATAATTTTCACAAACAAAAAATTTTGTTTCACAGAATGAGCATGAAGTTTTATGAAGAATATATTTCTAAAAATAAAAATGTCAAGTACATTAACTCATACTCAGAGCAAAGCGACATAAGAAAATTAATAACAAGTTTTCGTGGAAAAGTAGATAAATTAAGTATTTACGACCCTAACGATAATTGGTTAATGAATAGAATAAAAAATTCCTGTGAAAAAATAAATGCTGATCTTATAATTTACGAAAATCCATTATTCATAACTAAAAAAAGTGATTTACACCCTTTTTTCAGAGAAGATAAAAAGAAATTTTTCCAGACTTCATTTTATAAATCACAAAGACAAAAAATGGGTATCTTAATGAATAATGGCTTACCGCAAGGGGGTGAATGGACTTACGATAAGTATAACAGAGAAAAATACCCAAAAGACAAAAAAACCCCTAAAATATCGTCTCCGTGCGAGTCATCTTTGTTTGATGAAGCTTTATCTTATGTTGAAAAATATTTTTCAAACAATTTAGGCTCTACACCAACTAAAAACTTATATCCACATGATTTCAATACTTCAAGAAAATGGCTATTAGAATTTTTAAAAATTAGATTTAAAGAGTTTGGAACTTATGAAGATGCGATTTTGAAAAATGAAACAGATCTTCACCACAGTATTCTATCACCAATGATGAATGTAGGGCTGATCAGCCCAATTGAAGTTATAGAAACATCACTAAATTATGCAAAAAACAATAATATCCCTATAAATTCAACTGAAGGATTTATAAGACAAATCATTGGTTGGAGAGAATTTATTAGAGGCATTTACATTACAAAAGGATCCTATGAAAGAACTAATAATTTTTGGGGATTTGATAGAAAATTACCATCATCATTTTACAATGGTACTACAGGAATTGAACCCTTCGATGATTCCGTGAAAAAGCTTTCTAAAACAGGTTATGTACACCATATTGAAAGATTAATGATTATCGGTAATTTTATGCTTCTTTGTGAAATAGATCCAAACGAAGTTTATAAGTGGTTTATGGAATTTTCAATTGATAGCTATGATTGGGTAATGGTTCCAAACGTTTATGGAATGAGCCAATTTGCTGACGGAGGAATAATGTCTACCAAACCTTATATAAGCGGAAGCAGTTATATTATTAAAATGAGTGATTATAAGAAAGGTGATTGGTCTAAAATATGGGATGCCTTATTTTGGAATTTTATAAATAATCATAAAGATTTTTTCAGAAAAAACCCAAGAATGAGAATGCTTGTAAGCAACTTTGAAAAAATGGATTTTGAAAAGAAAAAATCAATTATAGAAATAGCCTCCAATTTTATCGATTCTCTAAATTAATAATAGTCTTGATCTGTTAAAAAAAAATTAAAAATGTTAATATTTGTTTAATTCCAAGGTTTAATGAAACTACAATACCTATGTTTGATTAAACAATACAATTTTGGTTTTAGATACCACATATCATAACAAAGAACATAAACAATTAATCGAAGATATCGTTGGTGAACCTTTCGGATTTTTTGAAGCACTTCGTAGAGGAGGTATTGGATCTAAAAGACTTATAGTAAATAATTTCAGCCCGAATCTAAATTTCATCACTAATAGCGTATCAGATATTAATTATGCAAATATTGAGTTGAGAAAACAAGGTATTTTGGTTATGATTAATAAAGGTTTAAAAAATTTTACATGGGCCATTCCTTTTTACCAATTGGTATTTTATAAAAGCGATATGACCAGTATTCATGCACAAGGAAAGTTTATTCAGTTTGCAAACTCTAAGACATTTAAAGAAAATAAAAAATTCCTTCATCAAATTATGAATGAAAAAATAAAATTTGATGAAAAATATTCTTTGCCTCAATTATGAAATTAAATCAAATCGACATAGATAGAATTATTGAAATGGCATGGGAAGATCGAACAACATTCGAAGCTATTAAATTTCAATTTGGCTTAAAAGAACAGCAAGTTATTGATTTGATGAGAAATCAGTTAAAGCCAAAAAGTTTCAAACTATGGAGGTCAAGAGTTCAAGGTCGAAACACTAAACATGAAAAATTAAGAAATTTTGACTCTGGCAGATTTAAGTGTTCTCGTCAAAAGTCAATTTCAAATAATAAAATTTCTAAAAGATAAATAATTTATGTCAAGCTCAAATACATTAAAATTAAAAAATAACAAGCTAAATGGATACACCGATATGGAAATTGGTGATGACCATTTGTACACAGGTCTAAACACTCCTCTGAAAAAAGATGCATTTGCAATTAGCGATGAAGAAAAGAAAAATAAAATTTCTATGCTTTTTGAAGAGATAATGGATGTAATGGGTCTCGATTTAACAGATGACTCTTTAAAAGGAACTCCAGACAGAGTAGCCAAAATGTATATCGATGAAATATTTTCTGGTTTAAATCCAAATAATAAACCTAAAATAGCACTTTTTGAAAATAAATATCAGTATAATCAAATGCTGGTAGAAAAAAACATTACGCTCTATTCAAACTGTGAACACCATTTTGTACCAATCATTGGTAAAGCACATGTTGCCTACATATCTTCAGGAAAAGTAATTGGTCTTTCTAAATTAAATAGAATTGTACAGTATTATTCGAAAAGGCCTCAAGTTCAAGAACGTTTAACAAATCAAATTGGTCAAGAGTTGAAAAACATTTTAAACACTGAAGATGTAGCTGTAATTATTGATGCTAAGCATTTGTGCGTTTCTTCAAGAGGAATTAAGGATGAATCTTCAGCAACAGTTACATCATTTTACAGTGGAGCATTTAATAGTCCAGCTAAAGTTGCTGAATTTAATAATTATATAAAACAATAAACATGACAGCTATAAAAAAAGGTCAAGATTTTTTAGAAAAAAAATTGACTTTCAAAACAACAAGCGAAAGAATTGAAGCCTCAAGAGAAGTAAAATCAATCATTCTTGAGATCAACGAAGTTTATAAATCCAGTAAGGAAAAAGAATTAATGGATTTAATGAAAGAGCTAACTGTTGTAAAACAAAAAATTGAAAAACGTTTAAAAGGAAGACCGTTAACATCATGAAAACATTTGTCATTGTTGGAGGTAGTAAAGGGATTGGTAAATCAATTACAAAAAACTTATTACTTAATAATAAAGTAATTAACTTAAGTCGCTCTAATCCTGATTTTACTGATAAAAATTTAATCAGTCACAATTATGATGTTCTTACTGAAGAAATACCTTTAATTGACAATGCTGATGGATTAGTTTATTGTCCTGGTAGTATTAATCTAAAACCCTTCAAAAGATTAACATTAGATGATTTTAGAAATGATTTTGAAATTAATGTTGTTGGCGCTATCAAAGCAATTCAGGCTTTAATTCCTGCCCTATCAAAAAGTGAATCTGGATCAATTGTTTTATTCAGTACGGTAGCAACATCTCTTGGAATGCCTTTTCATGCTAGTGTAGCTACAGCTAAATCAGCAATTGAAGGACTAACAAAATCTGTAGCTGCTGATTTAGCCCCTAAAATTAGAGTAAATGCAATTGCTCCTACGATAACAAACACTGAATTAGCTTCAAAACTTCTTAGAAATGAAAGAATGATTGAAAATACCATACAGAGACATCCTCTAAAAAAATATTTAAATCCTGAAGAGGTTTCAACTATGGCAGAGTATTTATTAAGTGATAATTCAAAATCAATTTCTGGCCAAATTTTTAAACTAGACTGTGGTATAGTTTCACTAAAATTATAAAATGAAATTGTTAAAATTCATACTTATATGTTCAATAATGAGCTGGTCAACATCAATAAAAACTCAAGAAAATAAAAAAATGAGTATATATGATATTAAAATAAATGATTTAGATGGTAACCCAATAAATCTTGAAAAATTTAAAGGAAAATATTTACTGTTTGTTAATGTTGCTTCAAAATGTGGATTTACAAAACAATATGCAGATCTCCAAGAGCTATACGACTTATACATTGATAATTTAATGGTTATTGGAGTACCTTGTAACCAATTTGGTGCTCAAGAACCTGGTTCATCAGATGAAATTCAGACATTTTGTAAAAAAAATTACGGAGTAACATTCTTGATGACTGAAAAGATATTAGTCAAAGGAAATAATCAACATCCATTATATAACTGGCTTACAGATAAATCGCTTAATGGAGTTAAAAACAGTACTGTTAAATGGAATTTCCAGAAATATATTGTTGACAAAGACGGAAATTTAATTGATTACTTCTATTCAATGACTAGACCCTTAAGTAGTAAAATAACTAAAATCATAAAATAGTTATGTTCAAATTTTTAAGAAAAAAAACACCTGTTGAAAAGTTACAGGACCAATATAAAAAACTAATGTCTGAATGGCATGACCTTTCTTCTATTGATAGAGCTGCGAGTGATGAAAAATATTCACAGGCACAAAAGGTTTTAGATGAAATTGATAAAATTAATTCATAAATGAAATTCGCTTCAACATTTATATTTTTCTTAGGGCTAAATTTTGGGGCATTATTTCTTGGTAATATTCTTATGAATAATGGTGCCACATCTGATTGGTATTTTAATTTAAATAAAGCACCATGGACACCTGCTGGTTGGGTTTTTGGAGCTGCCTGGACTAGTGTTATGCTCTTTTTTTCAGTTTACATGACTTTCTTGTATCAAAATTTAAAAACACAAAAAGTAATTTTATTGTATTCAGCACACTTATTATTAAACATTTCATGGAATTTTATTTTCATGAATAAACACATGACAATACTTGGTTTGATAGATATTAGCCTATTAACTATTTTGGTGTTTTATTTTCTAATTGGTTACAATAAAATATTAAATAACATGAGATTCTTTGTACTACCATATTGCATATGGCTTTTAATTGCTACTTCCTTAAACTTATACATTGTAATTTATAATTGATGAAAATATATAGGCTACAAAAAAAACAAAACCTACCTATTACTATTGATAAAGCTTGGGATTTTTTATCAAGTCCAAAAAACCTAAATCTTATAACCCCTGATTATATGGGTTTCAATATCATTTCTGGTGCTGAAAAATCAATGTTCCCAGGACAAATAATACAATATATAGTAACTCCTTTATTTGGAATTAAAACAAAGTGGGTTACTGAAATTACTCACATGAAATATGAAGAATATTTTGTTGACGAACAACGATTTGGACCATATGCATTATGGCATCATAAACACTTTATCAAAGAAATAGATGGAGGAGTAGAAATGGAAGATATTATTGATTACAAATTACCATTTGGTTTGATTGGTCAAATTTTCCACCCCATTATTGTTGAGCCAAAATTAAAGGAGATCTTTGATTATCGACAAAATAAACTTATCGAATTATTTGGCGAATTTTAAAATGAAAACTTTATCTATTTTTTGGTTCAGAAGAGATTTAAGATTAGATGATAATAAGGGGTTATATTTTGCACTAAAAGAAAATAAAAAAGTCCTCCCAATATTTATTTTTGACCAAGAAATTTTAGATAATTTACCAAGTGATGATTCAAGAGTTTATTTCATTTTTACACAGTTAAAAGAAATGAATAATAGTCTTGATGAAAATCAAAAAATACAAACTTATCATGGTAAACCTGTAGAAATTTTTAAAACATTAATTAATAATTATGACATTGAATCAGTTTATACTAACCATGATTACGAACCCTATGGTATTAAACGTGACAAAGATGTTCATAAACTACTGAAAAATAATAATATAATATTAAAAACATACAAGGATCAGGTAATTTTTGAGAAAAATGAAGTAACAAAGGATGATGGTAATCCATACAAAGTTTTCACTCCGTACTGTAAAAAATGGATGAAGATATTTAATGAAAGTTGTTTAAATACATATCCATCACAGAGTTTGCTAAAAAATCTTTTATCTGATAAAAATAATTGGGTGGAATTAAATGAAATTGGATTTATAATACCCGATTTAAAAATATGTCCATATAACTTAAATTCTAGTTTAATTAGCTCTTATGAGTTAAATAGAAATATCCCTTCAATAGATGGAACATCGAGGCTTGGACCTCATCTTAGATTTGGTACGATTAGTATTAGAAATGTTATCAAAGAAGCTAAAAATCATAATAATACAACATTTTTAAAAGAGCTTATTTGGAGAGAATTTTTTATGCAAATATTATGGCACTTTCCTCAAACCGTAACAAAAAGCTTTAAAGAAAAATACGACGGTATAAAATGGAGAAATGATAATAAGGAATTTAAAAAGTGGTGCGAAGGACAAACAGGTTATCCACTTGTTGATGCTGGTATGCGTGAATTGAATCAAACTGGATTTATGCATAATAGAGTGAGAATGCTTGTAGGAAGTTTCCTTTGTAAGCATTTACTTATTGATTGGAGATGGGGTGAAGCTTATTTTGCATTAAAACTTCATGATTATGAACTTTCTAGCAATGTTAGCAATTGGCAATGGGTAGCTGGATGTGGTGTAGATGCTGCTCCATATTTCAGAATTTTTAACCCAACTACTCAAATAATTAAATTTGATAAAGATCACACTTATATTAAAAAATGGGTACCTGAATATCAAGAATTCAATTACGCTAAGCCTATGGTGGATCATAAATATGCCAGAGAGAGGTGCTTAAAAACTTACAAAGAAGCTTTAAGATAATAATTTAAATTTCAATCCGCTCAATTTTGGCACCAATAGCTATTAGCCTTTGATCAATATTTTGATATCCTCTGTCTATTTGCTCTATATTATGAATAGTAGATGTTCCATTTGCTGAAAGTGCTGCAATTAAAAGAGATATACCCGCTCTTATATCTGGAGAGGTCATTGTTGTTGCCTTTAACTGAGATTTAAAATCATGGCCAATAACTGAAGCACGATGAGGATCACATAAGATGACTTTAGCTCCCATATCTATTAATTTATCTACAAAAAATAATCTGCTTTCAAACATCTTTTGGTGAATCAGAACACTTCCTCTGGCTTGTGTTGATACAACTAAAATAATGCTTAACAAGTCAGGAGTAAATCCTGGCCATGGAGAATCAGAAATAGTCAGAATAGAACCATCAATATAATTCTGAACCTCATAACCATCTAAATGTGCAGGGATGAATATATCATCTCCTTTTCTTTCAATAGTTATTCCTAACTTTCTGAAAATGTTTGGAATAACACCAAGATCATTCCAACTAACGTTTTTTATTGTGAGTTCACTTTTTGTCATTGCGGCAAGACCGATCCAACTACCAATTTCAATCATATCTGGAAGCATGGTGTGCTCAGTACCAGATAAACTTTTTACACCATTAATAGTCAATAAATTAGAACCAATACCAATTATATCGGCACCCATTCGGTTAAGCATTTTGCAAAGCTGTTGTAGATATGGCTCACATGCAGCATTGTATATAGTTGTGGTCCCTTCTGCTAAAACAGCAGCCATTACTATATTTGCAGTGCCAGTAACTGAAGCTTCATCTAGGAGCATATAGGTTCCTTTCAATCTCTTTGCTTCGACTCCATAAAAATGGTCTTCTTTATTGTACCTAAAAGAAGCTCCTAATTTTATAAATCCTTCAAAATGAGTATCTAATCTACGTCTTCCAATTTTATCCCCTCCAGGCTTAGGGATATATCCTTTTCCAAATCGAGCTAATAAAGGTCCAACAATCATTATTGAACCTCTTAAGCCTGCACCATCAGATTTAAAAGCTTCTGTTTCTAAATAATTTAAATTTACTTCATCAGCTTTGAAAGAATATGAACTCTCAGTAATTTTCTTGATTTTAACTCCAAGTTTTGAAAGTAAACTAATTAACTTATTAACATCAATTATATTAGGAATATTATTAATTTTAATTTCTTCTGAGCTCAACAATACCGCGCAGAGAATTTGTAAAGCTTCATTCTTAGCACCTTGTGGCTGAATAGAACCTTTTAATTTATGTCCACCTTCAATTCTAAATGATTTCAATGTTAAGAAATTTAGTTAATAGCGCTTTCTATTTCTATTGTGTTTTTTGTGCTTTTTATAATTGCTAGTTTTTCTTTGCATTTTAATCAATTGCGAAGACTCAGTTAATTGACTTTCAGTATTTCTAATATCAATTTTTCCATTTGAAAGTTCAAAAAGATGATCAAAAATTACACTATCTTCAACCGTATCTTTGTTCCATGACAAAAAAGATTTTTTCATGTGATTAGCGATTGTAAAAACTAATGCATTTTTCATATCACTCTCATCCCATAAAGATGCCGCGTCAATCATTATCTTGATATTATTTCCGTAAAATCTATATTTTGGGTAATTCTGAGGATAAGAAAGAGGATCTGGGCTTAAGCTTAAAATTTCCTTTGAAGGCTTCTCAAAAGGAGAGTCAGCATCAAGCTTAAAATCTGACATGATGAATAATTGATCCCAAAGCTTATGTTGAAAATCAGGAACATCACGAAGATGAGGTTGCATATTACCCATAACTGATATAATTGCTTTTGCTAATTTATTTCTTTCTTCTTTTGAATCTTGAGCAATAGCATGATTAATCATTTTTTGAATATGTCTTCCATATTCAGGTATAATGAGATGTTCACGTTCAGTGTTATATTCAAGTTGATCTGTTAATTGTGTCATTAAATTTTATTTTCAGGACGCAAATTACAAAAAAAAAAAACTATAATTTGACTTTTATTTAGATGTATTATAGAGAAATTACTCCTTCAATGTTTTTACTCACTTCTTTATACTTATGGATAATATCTTCAGGGGTCTTCATTAAGGTATTAATTGAAATACTTGTATACTTACCATTCTTAGATAAAGAAAAATTTAACTTCGTTTTTAAACCACTAAAAATTCTTTCTATATGATTTATTTTTTTTTGATCAGTTTCGATTATAAACTTAAACAAATAAGCTGAGGGCCACGAAGTTGTATCATACAACTGGGCTTTTAATTTTTCATAAAATTCATTTGAAGCTTGTTCTGATTTCATAAAATATTTGTTAAGTACAAATATACACTAAGTCTTTTTTTTTATTTAACTTTTAAATCACGATTTTTACAATAATAATTTATCATTTTGAATAATATAAAAATTGCAATTATTGGGGGGCCATCAAGTGGAAAAACTTCTCTTATAAACAACCTTAAAAATAGGGGTTACAACTGTAAAGAAGAAGTTTCTAGAGAAATTATTAAAAAAGAGAAAGAGAGAGGAATTGATCAAATATTTCTTGATAGTCCAATTTGGTTCAGTGAAAAATTATTAACCCAAAGAATAAAACAATTTAAAGAAGCAGAAAAAAACTTTGATCAATATGTGTTTTTTGACAGAGGTATTCCAGATATTGTTGCTTACTTAGATTATATTAAATATGACTTTAGTAATATTTTCATTGAAGAAAGTTATAAGTATAGATATGATAAAGTATTTATTTTACCTCCATGGAAAGAAATATACATTCGTGATAATGAAAGGTATGAAACATTCGATCAAGCAGTTGTAATCAATGAATTTTTAGTCAAATGGTATACTAAATTTGGCTATGAGATTAAAAGTATCCCAAAGTTAAGTATAGAAAATAGAATTGATTTTATTTTAGATAATGTCTAAAAGAAAATTAAAATTTAAAGCAGTTTCAGTATGTAATAAAAATTCAGATGTTTGTAGAAACAAACAACTTTTAAAATTACTTTGATGAAAAAATACTTGATAATATGTGACACTTTAATGTTTGCCAAATAACTAATTAAGTATAATTTAATTAGTAATGAGATATTTGTAATTTAGCTCATATGATAAATAAAAATAATAAAATTGTTTTCATGGGAAGCCCTGATTTTGCTGTGTTTATACTCAAGGGTTTAGTTGAAAATAAATTTAATGTTGTAGGAGTAATAACTTCACCTGATCGTCCTGCAGGTAGAGGACAAAAAATAAAGCAATCCCCTGTGAAAAAATATGCCTTGAATAACAAATTGAATTTGTTTCAACCTAAAAATTTAAAGGACCAAATTTTCATCAATAAACTAAAGGACTTAAATGCTGATTTACAGATTGTCGTAGCTTTTAGGATGCTTCCAAAAATTGTATGGAATTTACCTCCTTTAGGTACTTTTAATTTACATGCATCATTACTGCCAAATTACAGGGGTGCTGCACCCATAAATTGGGCAATTATAAATGGTGAAACCGAAACAGGTGTCACAACTTTTTTTATTGATGACAAAATTGACACTGGTGAAATAATAATGCAATCAAAAGTCAAAATTCTACCTTCTGATAATGCAGGAACTCTACATGATAAATTAATGACTGTTGGTCAAGAATTAGTATTGGAAACAATACAAAAAATCAATCAATCCGCTGAAACAAAACCGCAAATAAATAATAAAGAATTAAAGCCTGCACCAAAATTATTTAAAGATAATTGTAAAATAAAATGGGACAAAAACGCAAAACAAATTATGAATCAAATTAGAGGTCTAAATCCATACCCTGGTGCTTGGACTTTATTAATTAATAATGGTATTAAAATTGAAATAAAAATATTAAAGGTTAAATTTGAAAGACAATCTCACTCATACAAAATCGGAAATATTATTTCCGATAAGTCATCAATTAAAATTTGCATTCTTGATGGATTTATCAATTTAATTGAATTTAAATTTCCAGGGAAAAAACAAATGGATGTGAAATCATTTTTAAATGGTTTTTCTTTTGATATTAATGCCAAAGTGATTTAAAAATAAATCACTAAATTTATTTAGAGATTATAATTTTAACTTATGATTTTAGAAAAAGGGAAAATATTAATTGCTGAACCATCTATTATTGGAGATATTTCGTTTAATAGATCAATAATCCTTTTAGTTGAGCATGGCAATAATGGCTCAATTGGATTTATTTTAAATAAACCAATGAATTTGAATATTAGCGACTTAATCCCTGAAATCGAATCTAATTTTAAAATTTATAATGGAGGTCCGGTACAACAAGACAATCTTTATTTTATTCATAAAATATCTGATTTAATTCCAGAAAGTATAATGATATCAGAAGGCTTATATTGGAGTGGAAATTTTGAATATGTATTAAAACTAATCAAAAAAGGAGAGATTAATAAAAATGATATTCGCTTTTTTTTAGGATACTCAGGATGGGATTCTAATCAGTTGAATAATGAGCTAAATAACAATACCTGGATACTTGCTGAGAACTCTCACAATAAAAATATAATTACGGCCGTAGATGAAGTTTTTTGGAAAAACAAAATGCTTGATTTAGGTGGAGAATATAGTTTATGGTCAAATGCTCCAGAATATCCATCACACAACTAAGAAATCCTAATTTTTGTATTTAATAGATTAATAAGTTCTCGAGCTAAATCATCTGAATAAGTTTTTTTTCTGTACCTAGTTACAGAATTTACTCCTTGAATTACATTAGTTATGAAAATTGCGTCAGCTTTTTGGAGTTCAAATGGAGAAATTGTAACCTCTTGAACTGAGTAATGATCTGAATCAGAAATAATTTTAATAACTTGTTCACGTAATACGCCTTTCAAACAACCATCTGATAAAGGTGGAGTTTTAACAATACCATCTTTTAATAGAAAAACATTACCATTCAAGGCTTCAATTACATTTCTATTGGTATTTAAAATTAAACAGTTTTGATAATTATTTTCTTGAGCGAAAATGCTGCCAACAACATTTAAAACTCTATTGTTAGTTTTAATATTAGAAAGTAAATTTGGAGCAACAAAATAGTCTTTAAATAATTCTATTTCATATTTACTTTCGTTAATAACGTAAATATCATTTGCCAAAGGCTTAGCAGTAATCATATATTCAATATCACACGAGTTAGGAGTATATAAGCCTCCTCCTGTTCTGTATACAATTAGTTTAACTCTATATGACTTGGAGTTCAAATTAACTGCTTCAAGCAAATCCATTATTTGTTTTTCTAGAAACTCAAGAGTAAAATGCATTGGGATTTCCATACGCAAAATTCGCATGGAAGACATTAATCTGAAATAATGAGACTCCCAAAAAAGAGGTCTTTCATTAACTTTAATAGTTTCAAAAACTGCATCTCCTAAAGCTAAACCTCTATTTTCGATAGATAGACTAGCTTTATTCGACTCAATTATTAATCCATTGATGTTTACCATTCAATTAAATTGACAATGCAAATATAACCTAAAATGAAGATTTTAACGAGAACCCAGTACTTGTTTTAAACTTGATATTTGATTTTCCCAAAGCATTTTTGATTCTTCTACTTCATCGTCATCAGAAAAATCTGTAACAATTATTGAAACGTCTTTAGTTATACTATCAACCTGAATTCTTAATTCAAAAAAACTTGAATCATCTTCACTATCAAGCCATTTAAATTTAATTCGTTCGGAACTTTTTTTTGTAATAAGCTTGGCCTGTTCCTCAGAGTCATCCCAAATAAACGTAAATAATTCTCCTCTTGAATTAACATTATCTGCAAACCATTCAGACAAACCTGAAGGAGTTGAAATATAATTATATAGTAGTTGTGGTGATGCTTGAATCGGAAATTCTATTTCAAATTTTACTTTGGTTTTCATGGTTATGTAATTTGAATTCCAATATATACAATAATTTATAGTTTAGAAAGAAAAAATAATTTTAAAAACGTTTTTTTTTGAAAGCCCACAAATTTGTTTCTATATTTGCTGCCATTATAAAAGGCGTGGTAGCTCAGTTGGTTAGAGCGTCGGATTCATAACCCGGAGGTCGGGAGTTCAAATCTCCCCCACGCTACAATTAAATTTTCAAATTTTGTCATGCGAACATTTTTATAAGTTCGTTTATATCCAAGATTTTTTGACTGCTATCTGACATTTTTTTAAGAGTAATTTTGTTTTGTTTAATTTCTTCGTCTCCGACCAAAGCAACATAAGGGATATCTTTCTTATTTGCATATGAAATTTGTTTTTTTAACTTTACAGGATCTGGATACAACTCAGCAATAATACCAAATTCTCGTAATTTCTTGATTGATTTTAAGCAATAAATACTTTCTTGATAACCAAAATTTGAAAATAATATTTGGGTTGACTGATAGTTTGGGTTGGGAAATAATCCTAATTCCTCAAGTATTAAAGCGATTCGATCTAGACCAAAACTAATTCCAACTCCACTTACACCTTTTAAGCCAAATATTCCAGTTAAGTCATCATAACGTCCTCCTCCACCAATAGAACCCATTGACACCCCCTTAGGAGGACTTACTTCAATAATTGAACCGGTATAATAATTTAAACCACGAGCTAATGTAACATCAAATTCAAATTTTACTTTTTTCAATCCAAGTTCACTAATTGTATTAAAAATCCACTCTAGTTCAGAAATACCAACCTTCCCTATTTCAGAATCTGCAAGAATAGTCTTAAGTGAATCCAGTTTAGAATTAAAGTCTCCAGATAAATCAAAAATTGGTTGCATTGTATCAATACTTTTTGAAGAAATACCATTTTTTAACATTTCATCTTTAACCAATTCAATTCCAATTTTATCTAATTTATCTAGAGCTACTGTAAAATCTGTAATTTTATTATCAGCACCTATTAATTCTGCAATTCCTGACAGAATTTTTCTGTTATTTATTTTAACAGAAACACCTTCTAATTTTAAATCCGAAAAAACTGAATCATACAATTGAATAAATTCTATTTCTTGTAAAAGAGATTTTGACCCAACTACATCTGCATCACATTGATAAAATTCTTGAAAGCGACCACGCTGTGGACGATCAGCACGCCAAACTGGTTGAATTTGATATCGTTTAAAAGGAAATGTGATTTCGTTTTGATATTGGACTACATAACGAGCAAAAGGAACAGTTAAATCATATCTTAAAGCCTTTTCAGAAACTGAATTTGAAAAATTAAAAAACTCATTATTTTTTAATGCTTTTAAATCAGCTTTTTTAACTTTTTCACCTGAATTTAAAATCTTAAATATTAAACGATCTCCTTCATTACCGTATTTACCAAGAAGAGTTTCAGAAAGTTCAAAACTAGGAGTCTCAATTGGAGTAAAGCCAAACTTCTTAAAATTTGATTTAATTATATTAAAAATATATTCACGTTTAGCAATTTGCTGTGAATTAAAATCTCTAGTTCCCTTTGGTATGCGAGGTTTTGAAGACATTAGATAAGTTTATTAACAAATATCTAATTTTTTAAGACTCTATCCAATCAGTTTATCAAAATACTTAAATAATTCCCCTTTTGTTATCGAAGCTCCCTGCTCAATTAACTTAAATACATTAAGTTTTATATCCTCACTAAATTCCTTTTTAGAATTAAATATTTCAACATTTTCAGACATTAGATTCTCTCTAAGCCATGAAAATCCTTCTTCAGTGGTTAGGTCAATTAAATCAATATTTATTTTAACTCCAATAAGTGAAATAGAATTATTCAAGACTTGAAATAAATAAATGTGCTTACTGGAAATGTTTTCTAAATATTTTACTTTTGATAAAACACCTTCCCAAACAAGATCACTAAAAACATCCATTACACTACTAGCTAATTCAAGTTTCTCAAGCTTCAATTTGCTCCACTCGTCAGCGGTAATTGATTGAGTAGCTAAAAAATTAATGAACTCTTTATGAAGTTCCTCAAATTGTTCCTTAGTTAATCTTCTATATTTCATAATAAAAAAAGGTCTGTTTTATCAAACAGACCTTTTATAATTAGGTATGAAATTATCCTTTTTCAGGTATAATTTCGAAATCTAAATCAACTGTTACGTCTCGGTGTAAGCGAACTTGGGCATTATATTTCCCAAGTCTTTTGACATTTCCTCCAGTTACCGTTATAAACTTCTTCTCGATTTTTTGGCCAGCTTTTTCAAGAGCAGCAGAAACATCGCTATTATTAACTGAACCAAATAACTTATCTCCACTTCCTACCTTTGCAGAAATTTTAATCTCCAAAGCTTTGATAGATTTCGCAATTTTATTTGCGTCATCAACTATTTTCTTTTCTTTAAAAGACCTTTGCTTTAAATTTTCAGCAAGTACTTTTTTGGCGGATGATGTAGCAAGTATAGCATGGCCTCCAGGTATTAAAAAATTTCTACCATAACCATTCTTAACTGTTACAACATCATCTTTGAAGCCTAGTCCCTCAACATCTTGTTTTAATATTAATTCCATTGTTATTATGATAATTTTATTTTAATAAATCAGCAACATAAGGCATCAAAGCCAAATGTCTAGCTCTTTTTACAGCTACAGATACTTTTCTTTGGTATTTAAGAGATGTTCCTGTTAAGCGCCTTGGTAAAAGCTTACCTTGTTCGTTAACGAATTTTAGTAAAAAATCAGGGTCTTTATAATCAATATATTTAATACCTGATTTTTTGAAACGACAATACTTTTTGGACTTATTTGTTTCAATATTTAAAGGGGTTAAATATCTTATTTCACCACTTTTTTTACTGCTAGCTTGTTGTTCGATTGACATAATTATGCTTTGGTTTTTAATTTATCTCTTCTTCTTTCCGCCCATGATATTGCGTGTTTGTCTAATTTAACCGTGAGATAACGCATAAAGCGTTCGTCACGTCTAAATTCAACTTCAAGAGAACTAATAGCTTCTCCTGGAGCAGTGTACTCAAATAAGTGGTAAAAACCACTTTTTTTGTTTTGAATAGGGTAAGCTAGTTTTTTTAGCCCCCAATCTTCTTTTGATACCATCTTAGCTCCTTTTGAAACAAGAAAATCTTC
>JAYNFX010000029.1:0-20072 GCA_038106885.1 Flavobacteriaceae bacterium
CATTAACTGAAATTCAAATTGATAATATTATTGCATCGGGTGCAAAAAAATCAGTTGTAACAAAAAAATCAGTAGCAAAGCCAGTAACTAAAAAATCAACTACAGCGAAACCAAAAGTAGCTGAAGTAAAAGCACCTGCTCAGGATTTAAGTAAAATGACTGTATCTCAATTAAAAGAAATAGCTAAGACAAAAGGAATAACTGGAATTTCTTCAATGAAAAAAGCAGATTTAATATCAGCTTTAAGCTAGAAAAATTCTAACATCAAAAATTGAAATAAAATGGCACATAAAAAAGGAGTCGGAAGTTCGAAAAATGGTAGAGAATCGGAATCAAAACGCCTTGGAGTAAAAATCTTTGGTGGGCAACCTGCTATTGCTGGCAATATTATTGTTAGACAACGAGGTACAGCACATAATCCTGGAGAAAATGTTTATGCAGGTAAAGATCATACGCTTCATGCAAAAATTGACGGAATTGTAAAGTTTGAAAAAAAGAAGAACAATAAATCATATGTTTCTATTGTTCCTTTTGAAGCCTAATCATTTTTAAAGATTAAATATAAGTCTCGTAAATCACGAGGCTTTTTTTATGTAAAAAATCAAATTAATTTCTCATAGGCTAACCGCAGGTCACCATTTTCAAGGTAGATAATACCACAATAATTATAATTAAGTTTTAAGAGTAGATTTTGCATGCCTGTATTGTCTACATGGGTATCAATTCGCATCGACTTGATTTTATTTTTTTTCAAAAACATTTCAAATGTTTTAAAAATGAATTTTGAAACACCACTTCTCCTATTTTTTTTTGCTATTGCCATTCTGTGAATAACCCCATACCTATCGCTATTTGAGCTCATCCATTTTCCGTCAATAACTTTGTAGGTAGGCTCTAATCTTGTAGAAAACATAGCCGTAGCAATAACATTATCACTATTTGATTTAACCAAATAGGATTCTTTATTTAATATATCATTAATTATAATATCATTATTTGGATAATCATTTTGCCATTGGTCTATATTTTGATCTTTTAAATATTCCTGGGCATCACCAATGATTGCCATTATTGAAGTTAAATCTTTTTTTGTCGCTTTAACGAGATTCATATCAAAAAAAAGTCAAAACTTAATGTTTTGACTTGGTAATATATTTTAATAACGGTAGTATTCGGGCTTAAATGGACCTTTTTGTTCTACCCCAATATAATCTGCCTGATCTTTTCTTAGTTCAGTTAGCTCAACACCAATTTTATTTAAATGCAGCTTAGCTACTTTTTCATCAAGATGTTTTGGCAGCATATAAACTTTGTTTTCATAGGCGTCTTTATTCATCCAAAGCTCAATTTGAGCAAGAACTTGATTTGTAAATGAGTTGCTCATTACAAAACTTGGATGGCCTGTTGCACAGCCAAGATTTACTAGGCGTCCTTCAGCAAGTACAATAATGTCTTTATTGTCAATTGTGTATTTGTCAACTTGAGCTTTAATTTCGTCTTTTGTGTCACCATAGTTTTCATTTAACCAGGCCATGTCAATTTCATTGTCAAAGTGACCTATATTACAAACTATAGTTTTGTCTTTCATTGACATAAAATGTTTTCCACTAACAATATCTTTATTTCCTGTTGCGGTGACAACAATATCAGTAACAGGCAAAACAGTTTCTAATTTTTTAACCTCAAAACCATCCATTGCTGCCTGTAAAGCACAAATTGGATCAATTTCTGTAACAGTTACAATGCTTCCAGCTCCTCTAAATGAGGCAGCAGTTCCTTTTCCCACATCGCCATAACCGCAAACCACAACGCGTTTTCCAGCTAGCATAATATCTGTTGCTCTTCTTATGGCATCTACTGCACTTTCTTTACATCCATACTTGTTATCAAACTTACTTTTTGTTACAGAGTCATTTACATTAATTGCAGGCATAGATAGAGTTCCGTTTTTCATTCTTTCATATAATCTATGTACACCAGTTGTAGTTTCTTCACTAAGTCCATTGATTCCAGAAATTAGCTCAGGATATTGGTCAAATACCATATTTGTTAAATCACCACCATCATCTAATATCATATTGAGAGGTTTGCGATCTTCACCAAAAAATAGAGTTTGCTCAATACACCAATTAAACTCTTCCTCACTCATTCCTTTCCAAGCATATACAGAAATTCCTACATCAGCTATTGCAGCCGCAGCTTGATCTTGTGTCGAGAATATATTACATGAGCTCCACGTAACTTCAGCTCCAAGTGCAATAAGTGTTTCGATTAGTACAGCTGTTTGAATAGTCATATGGAGGCAACCTGCTATACGGGCACCTTTTAAAGGCTGGCTATCTTTGTATTCTTCACGTAAACTCATTAAACCAGGCATTTCAGATTCAGCAAGTTCAATTTCTTTTCTTCCCCAATCAGCTAATGAAATATCTTTAACTTTATAGGATACGTAGGGTAGGGTCTTTACACTCATTAGATAAAATTTAATTTTATAGCATTTGGATCAAATAACCAAAATAGCGTAATTTAGTTTAAGTTTTTCTCAACTGCAAAGATAACTATTAACTTTTAATTTTCAGATGCCGCTTTACAAATCTATTGAAGTCAATTCACAAACTAATGTTAAAATATGGCACATTAAAGAGTCACTAGATCAATTAAAATCAAAGGCTGAATTAAAAGACGAAAATTTGAATAGATTAAGTTCTATGAAAAGTGACATTCGTAAAAAAGAATTTTTAAGTGTTAGGCTGCTCTTGAAATCATTTGGATTCTCCGATTATGATTTAACTTACAACGATTCTGGAAAACCAATTCTTAAAAATGGATGCTTTATTTCTATTACTCACTCATTTGATTATTCTGCAGTTGCAATTAGTAAGTTTCCAATCGGAATTGATATTGAAAAAAAGCGTGATAAAATTCTAAAAATTGCTTCTAAGTTTATAGGTTTTGAGGCTAATTATTTAATCAATAAAGATCATTTTTACCAACGAAACTTAACAATCATTTGGGCTATTAAAGAGGCTTTGTATAAGCTATATTCAAAGCCTGGTATTTCATTTAAGAACCAACTGTTAGTAATACCATTTGGGCAGGGCAATGAAACAATTGCATGGATATTAGATGGTAAAAATCGACTAAGTTGTGATGCTTCCTTTATTGAATTTGAAAATTATATTTTTGCTACAGTAACAACTAAACAGTGAAAGAATTTATTGACTTTTTTTTTCAACCTTATTATGCTAGTTCAACATTAGACGTCTTAATTGAATTAATTGCAGTGTCTTTTGGAATTGCGAGTGTCATATTTGCAAAAAATGAAAATATATTGGTTTTTCCAACAGGTATAATTAGCACAATTTTATATATTATAATATGCTATAAATTCATACTATATGGTGATATGTTGATTAATATTTACTACACCTTGATGAGTCTTTATGGATGGTATGTATGGAGCTTTAAAGTTTCAGGTGAGAATGTTGTTATTACAACTTCAAAAAAAGATGATGTTGCAAAGTCTATATTTATATTTTTAAGTACGATTGTCATAATTTCTTGTATCTATGTTTACTTTGATAGAATGAGAAATATGACAGATTATTTAGATACATTTACAACTGCTATTTTTTTTACTGCGATGTGGTTAATGGCTAATAAAAAAATTGAACATTGGATATTTTGGATTATTGGAAATTTAATTTCTATTCCTTTATATTTCGTTAAGGGTCTCGGTTTTTCAAGTATACAATTCACAATATTTTTAATTTTAGCCATAATTGGTTATATGGAATGGAAGAAAAACTTAATCAAATAAAATCAACTTGTATTAAAATTGTTTTTTTTGGACCAGAATCTACAGGTAAATCAACTTTATCTGATGCTTTAGCCAAACATTATAAAACAGCATGTGTGCCAGAATATGCTAGAGACTTTTTGCAACGTAAATGGGATATGTTCGGGAAGACTTGTGAAAAACAGGATTTGTGGCCCATAGCTAAAGGTCAAATAGCCTTAGAGAATAAAATCTCGAAAGAAGCCAATAGAGTACTTTTTTGTGATACAGATTTATTACAAACCAAGGTTTATTCAGAAGTATACTATTCAGGGTATTGTGATCCTAGGATTGAAAAAGGCGCTAAAAAAAACCATTATGACCTTTATTTTTTATGCGATGTCGATATCCCTTGGGTTGCCGACGATTTAAGAGACAAACCTCATGAAAGAAAGCTTATGTTTAAAGCATTTGAAAACGAACTCCAAAAACAAAATTGTAAATATGTTGTAATTAAAGGTGATTTTCGTCAGAGGTTTAATACTGCAATTCATCATGTAAATGCTTTACTTGGAAAATTTGAATCAATGACTTAATATAAGAATCTAAAAATTTTATTAAATATTGGTGTAATATTAATTTGTTATGTAAATTCGTGATGTTCTCAAAAAAGGGGTGCCGTTAGGCTGAGATCATACCCATTGAACCTAGAACAGGTAATGCTGTTTAGGGAAGAAGAAGTTATTACTTCTATCATTTATAAATTATAAAAACAAAGAATAATTACCTCTTTTTATTCGATTAAACATAATCGTATGAAAAATTACATTCTTTATATTATTCTATTAGTAGTTGGATACTCACCACTTTTAGCTCAGGAAATTTCAAAACAAGATTCAATCTATTTACAAGATTTAGACGAAGTTTTTGTAAAATCTGTAAGGGTTGATTCAAAAGCTCCAATTACTCATTCAAATGTTGGGAAAGATGACATACGCAAAAGAAATTTGGGGCAAGATATTCCGATTCTATTAAATTATTTACCGTCTGTTGTTTCTTCATCAGATGCTGGTGCTGGAGTTGGTTATACATATTTAAGAGTAAGAGGCTCTGACGCTACTCGCATAAATGTAACAATTAATGGAATTCCATATAATGATCCTGAAAGCCAAGGGACATTTTGGGTAAATTTAGGAGATTTTGCATCATCGGTTGAGAGTCTACAATTGCAAAGAGGAGTTGGCACATCTACAAATGGTTCGGGAGCTTTTGGAGCTAGTTTAAATATTTTAACAGATGGAATATCAAAAGAGTCAGGTGCTGAAATTTCAAATTCTTTTGGATCATTTGGGACACAAAAGAATACTATAAAATTTACAACAGGACTATTAAATAATCATTTTGAATTTTCTGGAAGACTTTCAAAAATTTATTCTGATGGTTATGTTGACCGCGCATTTACAAATCTAAAATCTTATTTTCTTCAGGGCAGCTATGTTGATGACAATACAGTAATTAAAGCAATAACATTTGGAGGAAAAGAAAAAACATATCAATCATGGTATGGATTGACTAAATCTCAACTTCAGGAAGATCGTACTCAAAATCCATATACTTATGATAATGAAACAGATAATTATTGGCAAGATCATTATCAATTTCATTGGAATGAAAAATTAAATTCTAATTGGGTAACAAATCTTGGTTTAAATTATACTCGAGGTAAAGGCTATTTTGAACAATACAAAGAGGGCAGGAGTGCAGCTGATTATAATAATTTGATTAATGATGATAGTGACGTGATTGTTCGCCGATGGCTTAACAATCATTTTTATGTTGTTAATGCGAATGCAACATATAAAAAAAATAACCTAGAAGTTGTTTCTGGGTTATCATTCAGCGATTACACAAATGATCACTATGGTGAGCTAATATGGGGTAGTGACTTAGCATCAGGAGTTTCTGTTAGAGATCGTTATTATCTGAGTATTTCAGATAAATCTGATATTAGTATATTTTCAAAAGCTATATTTAATATTTCAGATGTATTTCAAGCATATATTGATCTTCAAACAAGATTTGTAAACTATTCAACAACAGGTCTCACGTCAGATATAAATACTATTGATATAGATGAAAATTTCACCTTCTTTAATCCCAAAGTAGGGTTAACATATAATTTAAATTCATTAAATAGTTTATATTTTTCATTTTCACGCGCCAATAGGGAACCTAACAGAAATGATTATGAGAGTAATCCAAACGATGTAAGACATGAAGAGTTGAATGATTTTGAATTTGGATGGAGGCATGAAACTCAAAAACTAAGACTAAATGCTAATTTATATTTTATGCAATATAAAAATCAATTAGTTTTAACTGGTGCATTAGATAATGTGGGAGAGTATTTAAGAGAAAATGTTGAAAAAAGTTATCGATTAGGACTAGAGCTTGATTTGAATTTAATTTTATCTGATCAATTCTCAATTAATTCAAACTTAGCTATAAGTAAAAATAAAGTTCAAGACTTAACTATTAATAGGGATGGGGAAAGTCGTAATCTTGGAGATACAAATATTGCATTTTCCCCTAATGTAATTACCACAAATTCAATCCAATTTAATCCTAACGATAACTTAAGAGTTTCCTTGATAGGTAAATTTGTTGGAGATCAGTATATGAGTAATACTGATACGGAAGCTTCAAGACTTGATGATTATTTTGTGACAGACTTGAATTTTAGTTATTCGTTTCCAGTGAATTCTATTTTTAAGAAAATTATTTTTTCAGGAATGATAAATAATATTTTTGATTTAGAATATGTTGACAGAGGATACACTTATTTGGACACATGGAGTGGGCCTGTATCTCAAGAGATTCAAGGTTACTATCCACAAGCTACTAGAAATTTCCTATTAGGAGCCAGTTTTATATTTTAAGAGATTTATTATTAAAAAAATCTTGAAGGCTTTAGTTTTTAATTAGAAATGAATAGTTCATTCCCTATTAATTCTATAAAATATGGTCTTAGGTTACATCGCAGGTCTGGATTTTGTAAAGGTTGACCAGTAAATAAGCTATATCTATGTGTTTCAAATTCAGAACAGTTATTAATTGCTTCTACTCCTGAAATAGTTAAAATTGAACATTCACCAAAAGGAATATTTGGATCAGCTGCATCAAATGCTACATAGCCAGTTCCTGTATTATTTACTATAAGCCCTCCATTACCTTCATTGGGTACATAAACAGGATTGCTTGGAAATGTTAATTGATTATATTGAGCTAAATTTAAGTTTAAACTTGTTTGAATGCCAAGATTCAAAAGATTATTACAATTGCTGTCATAGTTATCAGACTTTGAACAATTCTGTACAACCATAGAAAGGGCTAGAAGAATTACTGGTTTATATAATGCTTTAATCATATTACATTTATATTTACAAAGCAATAATACAATAAAAAATATCAGATATTAAATATTTTGTATATTTGTATATGATCTCGTTCCAGCGAGATCTTTATGTTTTTAAACATCACTAAATCTCAAATTAAAATTTTTTATCAATGAGTAATGTGTCATATTATACAGCAGAGGGGTTAAAAAAACTTCGCGATGAATTACAACAACTTAAGGATGTAGAACGTGTTAAGGCTTCTAAGGCCATTGCTGAGGCTCGAGATAAAGGAGATTTAAGTGAAAACGCTGAATACGATGCCGCCAAGGAAGCTCAAGGGATGCTTGAAATGCGTATTTCAAAACTTGAAGACACATTAGCTGGGGCCAGATTGATTGACGAATCACAGTTAGATACATCAAAAGTATTAGTATTGTCAAAAGTTAAAATTAAAAATCAAGCAAATGGCATGGAATTATCTTATTTGTTAGTGGCTGACGGTGAGGCAGATTTAGCTGCGGGGAAAATATCTGTCAATTCTCCAATCGGTAAAGGTCTTTTAGGAAAATCAGTGGGTGATGTAGCAGAAATTAATATTCCCAATGGTGTGATTAAGTTTGAGATTTTAGAAATATCCCGATAGCTATTTATTATGTCATCACTTTTTTCAAAAATTATAAAAGGCCACATTCCTTGCTACAAAGTTGCCGAAACCAATGATTTTCTTGCTTTTTTAGATATTAATCCAAACGCAAAAGGACATACCTTATGCATTCCAAAAAAAGAAATAGATGAATTATTTGAGCTTGATAATAATACTTACAATGGACTAATGAAATTTTCTAGAGAAGTTGCCATTGCACTGAAAAAAACAATTCCATGTAACCGAATTGGGATGTCAGTAATTGGACTTGAGGTGCCTCATGTTCATGTACATTTAATTCCAATAAATAGTATGGAAGATATGCAATTTATAAAAAAACTTGATAAACAAACTCCTTCAGAATTTAGAGAAGTGGCAGAAGCAATTTCTAAAAACTTATAGCTTTTTTAGTGCAATTTGAATTGTGGTTCCTTTCCCAATTTCAGATTTTAGAACCTTAATTTTCCCTCCATGATATTGCTCAATAATTCTTTTAGTTAGAGATAACCCTAAACCCCAGCCTCTTTTTTTTGTAGTATATCCTGTTTCAAAAACAGTTTTAAAGTTATTTTTTGGTATTCCATTTCCTGTATCTGAAATTTCAATAAATGCAAATTGTTCACTTGAAAAAGCTACAATTTTTATTTTTCCTTTTCCTTTCATTGCATCTATTCCGTTTTTCACTAAATTTTCAATTGTCCATCCAAATAGCTCTTCATTCAAATCAACATTATTTTTAACTTCAGGAATTAAAATCTCATATTCAATTAAATTGCTACTTCTTGATTTTAAATAGTTAATTGATTTCTTAGTAGCGCTATTAATGTCTATTGGTTTCAGTTGAGGAATAGAACCAATTTTGCTAAATCGATCGGTAATTGTTTCTAGTCTAGATATATCATTTCTAATTTCTTTTACATAAATTGGATTAACCTTCTGCTCTTTAAGCAATTCAGTCCAACCAATCAGAGATGAAAGTGGGGTTCCAATTTGATGAGCTGTTTCTTTAGCCATAGCAGTCCATAATTTATTTTGTGAGGCTGCACGAGAACTTCTGTAAAAGAAATAAATTAAACCTAAAAACAATATCAATATTAAAACTAGAGCTAGAGGATAATATTTTAATTTGTTGAGCAATACAGAATTTCCATAGTATAGTGTTGAGAGAACTTTGTCTTTGTAAACAACCTTTAGTGGTATATTTTGTTTTTCATAAATTCTACTTAGTTTTTTTAAGTATTGCTGAGAGTTTTTCCCTTTTAAATCAATATTTTTTGATTGAAAATTTCCTTCGGAATCTTCAATTATCATTGGAGTTGTAGTGTTACTTTGAATAATTTTAAGAGGTAGATCGCTAATATTACCATCAAGGTCAAGTGTTTTACTCAACTCAATTTGTGCATTAGAGAAATTCTCCATTTTCACACGCTCTTCTTGCTTAAACTTTTGGAAAAAGCGATAAGTATTCCATAGTATCATTGAAACCATCAAAAATGATAAGGAAATTATTACCCAATTTAATACAGATTTATTTGTAAATGATTTCAAAAAACTATGAATTTAAAAATAAATATAATGTATTTATACGGAAATTATTGTTTAAAAATTAGCTTTTAATGCCATGCCATATTTCTTAATTTTGTTTTATATTTATGATTATGACTTCATTTGAACCTAAAAATTGTAGTATTCCTCAATTACAAAGACTTTTATCGAGTTCAGTGGCTCCTAGACCAATAGCTTTAGCCAGTACTATTTCTAGCGGGGGCCAACCAAATCTTTCTCCATTTAGTTTTTTTAATGTATTTAGCACTAATCCTCCAATTTTAATTTTTTCACCAGCTAGAAGAGTACGAGATAACTCAACAAAGCACACTTTACAAAATGTAGAACAGGTAAAAGAGGTTGTTATAAATGTTGTTTCATATGATATTATTCAACAGATGTCTTTAAGTAGTACTGAATATGAAAAAAATATCAATGAATTTAAAAAGGCAGGACTAAAAATGCTCAAATCTGATATAGTAAAACCTTTTCGAGTAGCTGAATCTCCAGTCCAAATGGAATGTAAAGTAAATGATATAATTCCTCTTGGCACACAAAATGGAGCTGGGAATTTAGTGATTTGCCAAGTGTTAAAGATACACATTTGTGACCGGGTGCTTGATGATAGTAATGAAATTGACCAAGAAAAATTAGATTTGGTTGCACGTGGAGGAGGAAGTTATTATATTCGAGCCAGAGAAGGATTTTTAGAAATTCCCAAGCCTTTGAGGTCAAAGGGTATTGGCGTTGATATGTTACCCGGTCACATTCAAAATAGTTCTATACTTACAGGTAATGATTTAGGAATTTTAGGGAACGTTGAAGAAATACCTTCTTCAAAAATTGTTGCTGAGTTTTGGGCTAAATCAGAACAAAAAGAGTTAAAAAATATATTAAAAACAACTGACGATAAGCATTTAAAAGCCAAAGAATTCATACAAAATAAAGATGTATTTAAAGCTTGGTGTGTATTGTTGAAATAATCATATAAATTATGGAAATACAGGGAAAAATTAAACTGATAGGAGAAACACAAAGTGTGGGGTCAAATGGATTCAGAAAGCGTGAATTAGTAGTTACAACTGAAGAACAATATCCTCAACATTTATCTATTGATTTTGTTCAAGACAAAACAGATTTGCTTAATAATTTCCAAATTGGTCAGCCAGTTAAAGTTGGAATTAATCTTAGAGGGCGTGAGTGGACTAGTCCACAAGGTGAAACTAAACACTTTAATTCGATTCAAGGTTGGAGGATAGATAGCTTACAGCAAAACAACTCATCTGCTGCGCCTGTACCCCCAATGGAGACTTTTGAGCAAGCTGTTGATTTAAAATCAGACGAACCAGACGATTTACCTTTTTAAGTTATATATTCAGCAACATGGCTTATTTAAAATATTCTGATTTTAAAAATTTTACAGGGAGTAAAGAATTTAAGAACATCCTTAAATCAAAACTAGATGTAAAAAAATATCAAAAAATTTTAAAAAGTCATGAATACCAGACTGAGCTATTAAAACTCCAGACTGAACTTGTTGATCTTCAACAATGGGTAGCTAAGCACAAGAAACGTGTATGCATTATATTTGAAGGTAGAGATGCGGCTGGTAAAGGCGGTGCAATACGCAGATTTACTGAGCACATGAATCCACGTTCAATGCGAGTTGTAGCTCTCACAAAACCAACCGAATCTGAAAAAGGGCAGTGGTATTTCAGAAGATATATTAAAGAATTGCCTGAGCCTGGTGAGATTGTTTTTTTTGATCGAAGTTGGTACAATAGAGCAGTCGTTGAGCCTGTTATGGGATTTTGCACAGAAAGTCAATATAATAAATATATGGTTCAAGTTCCAGAGTTTGAGCACATGTTGTATGAAGATGGAGTTGTTATTATAAAGTTTTGGTTTTCTATTTCCAAAGAAGAACAATTAAAACGATTTAATTCAAGACTAGCCAATCCATTAAAACAATGGAAATTTAGCCCTGTTGATAAAGAAGGTCAAAAACGATGGAATTTATATACAACCTACAAGGAACAGATGTTTAGTAAAACACACACCTCTTTTAGCCCTTGGATAATAATAAAAACCAATAATAAAAAAGAGGCAAGATTGGAAAGCATCAGATATGTACTGTCTCAATTTGAATACTCTCAGAAAGATCGTTCAAAAAATGCTTTTCTTCCTGATCCTAATGTTGCACAGCGTTATCACCGTTTAATTAACCAAATTGATTAAACATGGATGAATTGAATTCTAAGGATATAAAAAAACTAAATTCAAAGCGCGGATTAAAGCTTTTTCTAGGTGAAGACGATATGACTATTAGTAAGGCTCTACGCATATTAAACTATGAATCAAAGTTAAAAAAGCTGCAAGAGGAACTCATCAAAATGCAGCAGTGGGTTGAAAGTGAAGGCGAAAAATTAGTTGTTATTTTTGAGGGACGTGATGCTGCAGGTAAAGGTGGTGCAATACGCAGATTAACTCAAAATTTGAATCCACGGGAATTTAACGTTGTTGCCTTGCCTAAACCAACTCTAGAAGAGAAACAACAATGGTATTTTCAGCGATACGTTAAAAATCTACCAAGAAGTGGACAAATTACTTTTTTTGATAGGAGTTGGTATAATCGTGCTGTTGTAGAACCAGTAAATAAATTTTGTAGTCAATCGGAATACTCAGTTTTTATCAACCAGGTTAATGATTTTGAAAAGATGCTTGTTGATTCTGGAATTCGTTTAGTTAAATTTTATTTTTCAATTTCAAAAGATGAGCAAGCAAGAAGGTTTAAAGATATTAAAGCCAGCCCAGTAAAAAAATGGAAGTTTAGTGCTGTAGATAAAGCTGCACTAAGCTTATGGGATGATTATACAAATTATAAAAAGAAAATGTTTGATAAAACTGATACTGAATTTGCTCCTTGGATTGTTGTGAAGGCAAATCGAAAAATGAGGGCAAGAGTTGAGGTTATTCAAAAACTTTTAGAAATAGTTCCCTACAAGAGAAACAAGGTTTAATCTACTTCTAGGGTGTCAATAAATTCTTCAATTTTTAGGGCATTATCAACTGAAAAGGTGCCAATTTTTGTACGTCTTAATGATAAAAGGTGAGCACCCGAATTTAGAGCTTTTCCAAAATCATTTACTAATGACCTTATATAGGTTCCTTTACTACAATGAATTTCAAAATCTACATCTTGATTTTTAAAGCCAGTTATATTAAAAGATTGAATATGAACTTTTCTTGCTTTTATTTCTACTTTTTCTCCTTTTCTAGCATATTCATAAAGACGTTTTCCGTTTTTTTTTATTGCAGAGTATATTGGAGGATATTGTTCTATTTCTCCTAAAAATTTTTTACTTGTTGTATGTAAAATATTTTCATTAATATGATCTGTAGGGAATTGTTTATTTATTTCAGTTTCGAGATCAAAAGAAGGAGTTGTGCTACCTAATTTTAATGTTCCAGTATAAACTTTTTTTTGAGCTTGAAATCTTTCAATTTCTTTTGTCATTTTTCCAGTACAAATCAATAAAAGTCCTGTTGCAAGTGGGTCAAGAGTTCCAGCATGACCAACCTTAATCTTTTTTAACTTAAAGCTTTTTTTGATATGCCATCTTAGTTTATTAACAACTTGAAAAGAGCTCCACTCAATAGGTTTGTCAATCAATAATAGTTGACCTTTTTTGAAATCATCTAATGTGTTTTTCATCATATTAAGCAATATACAACAGTAAAAAAACCAACTACTGCACAATAAAATGCGAAATACTTTAATTTACTATTTTTAACTAAACGAATCATCCAAGTACATGCCAATAATCCAGAAATAAAAGCAGCTAAAAAACCTGTCATTAGCACTGTAAATTGATTGTGGTCATAGGCTAGTTCTCCGCCCAAAATATCTTTAATTATTTTCCCAAAAATCAGTGGGATGACCATTAAAAATGAGAATCTTGCTGCTTTTGTCTTATCAATTCCTAGTAAAACTGCTGTTGAAATTGTAGCTCCTGATCTAGAGATACCTGGTAAAATGGCAATAGCTTGGGAAATACCTATTATTAATGCACTATGAGCTTTTATTTTTTTATTATTATTTGTTTTAATATCAGCTAGAATTAATAATAAAGCTGTTAGAATTAACATTGCTCCAACTAAAAGTAAATTATTTGAAAATAAGGATTCTAAAAAATCTTCAAAAAATATACCTACAGCCACAGCTGGAATCATAGAAATAATAATTTTAATGGTAAACTGTGTATTAGAGTTACAATTAAGTTTGATTAAATCCAGGAAAATATCTTTAATATCTTTTCTAAAAATTACAATTGTACTTAAAGCAGTTGCAAAATGTAGCACTACTGTAAATATCATACTTTCCTTAGGAACCAATTTATCACCCAAAACTATTTTTCCAAGTTCAAGGTGACCACTAGATGAAACAGGTAAAAATTCTGTCAAACCTTGTATGACTCCTAAGACGAGGCTGTCAAAATAATCCATTTACTTGTTATTTTTAAGAAGAATAGCATAGATTTCAATACCAAAACCTAATAAAACAAGCGTTGGTGCTATTCTGATTCTGCGAACTGAAAAGATAGAGTCATTATATATTTTTGGGTCATTAGACCCTCCGCCAGACATTAAAATAAACCCTAACCCAATAATAAATAAACCTATAAACATCCATAGGTAATTTTTTCTTTCAAAAATAAAAGTCCTTTTTGATTCTTCTTTTCGTTTTTTCTCCCCCATATTTAATGATTTATTTGGATTTTAGTAAAGACGGTCAGTTTTTAAATTTAAAAAGCGTTGAGTTGCAACAAAAGTACTGATCCATGTAATCAAAATACCAACAAACAAAATGCCTGAGAATAAGATTCCAAGTGTAAATGGGTTATTGATTAGTTGAAGTTCTGGAAAATAAGAGTTTATATAATAAATTATGAAAACAATTCCGCAAATTGCAAGTATTGATCCAATAATCCCCAGTTTAATATTATTTATTATGAAGGGTTTTCTAATAAACTTTTTTGTAGCTCCCACCATTTGCATTGTTTTTATCGAGAATCTTTTTGAGTAAATGGCGAGCCTGATGGAACTATTAATTAATAATATGGCAATCAGAGTGAAAACTCCACAAATTATCAAAGCCCAGAGACTTAATTTTTTAACATTTGAATTCATTAATTCAACAAGATCTTTATCGTATTTTACATCTTCAACAAATTTTTTATCTAAAGCCTTTTGTGAAATACTGTCAAGTCTCTTCGTAGTAACATATTTAGAAAGTAAGTTAATTTCAATTGAATTTTTTAGTGGATTATATCCTATTTCGTCGAGAAAATCTTCACCATATTCAATTTTCATAAAATCAGCTGCATATTCTTTAGAAACAAACCTTGTTTCTTTTATGTAGCTCGCAAGAGATAAACTATTTTTAAGCTGGTTGATTTCAATTGGTTTAGTAGAATCCTCAAGGTAAATTGTTAGTGTTACTTTCTCTTTAAACTTATCAGAAATAAATTTTGTATTAATAACAAGAACACCCAATATTCCTAACAAAAACAAAACTAATGTGATACTTAAAACAACAGAAAAATAGGATGAGATAAGACGACGTCTTTGGTCTTTTTCAAATGATGTACTCATATAATAAATCTTGCTTTTGTAAAAATATAAAACTTCCTCAAATAAAATGTAAATTTGCATTTAATAAAGTTTAGATTATGACTTACAATTTCACTGAAATTGAAGCCAAATGGCAAAAATATTGGGAAGATAACAAGACCTTCAAAGCCGAAAATAAAAGCGAAAAACCTAAATATTATATTTTAGATATGTTTCCTTATCCAAGTGGTGCAGGTCTACATGTAGGTCACCCTTTAGGCTATATTGCCTCGGACATCTATTCAAGATACAAGCGTCATAAAGGATTTAATGTACTCCATCCTCAAGGATTCGATAGTTTTGGATTACCAGCAGAGCAGTATGCTATACAGACTGGTCAACACCCAGCAGTAACTACAAATAAAAATATTTCTACATACAGACGTCAATTAGACAGGCTTGGGTTTTCGTTTGATTGGACACGAGAAGTTAGAACCTCATCTCCAGATTACTACAAATGGACTCAATGGATTTTCATTCAATTGTTTGAGTCGTGGTATGATAATACAGAAGACAGAGCAAAGCCAATATCTGAGTTGATTAATAAGTTTAATACTTCTGGAAATTTAAATATTAACGCAGCTTGTAATGGTGTGAAATCATTCTCGGCAGAATATTGGAAGAAATTGTCTGAGTCAAAAAAATATGAAATTTTATCTCAATACCGTTTAACTTATTTAGCTGAAACTGAAGTTAATTGGTGTCCAGAACTTGGAACTGTTTTAGCAAATGATGAAATTGTTAACGGAGTTTCTGAAAGAGGGGGTTTCCCTGTAGTTAGAAAAAATATGACTCAATGGAGTATGCGAATTTCTGCGTACGCGGAACGACTACTTTCCGGATTAGAAAATATTGATTGGTCTGATGCTTTGAAAGATAGTCAAAGAAATTGGATTGGTAAATCTGTTGGAGCTTCAGTAAACTTCAAAGTTTTGAACTCTGAACTCTCAATTGAAGTTTTTACCACTAGACCTGATACAATTTTTGGAGTATCTTTTATGACTCTTGCTCCTGAGCATGAGATTGTAAAGAGAATAACAACAGAAGACCGTTTGATTGAAGTTGAGGAATATATTGACGCAACATCAAAGCGCAGTGAAAGAGAACGCATGGCTGATGTCAAAACAATAACGGGAGTTTTTACAGGATCATATGCTAAGCACCCATTCACAAATGAACCTGTTCCTATTTGGATTGGAGATTATGTTCTTTCTGGATATGGAACAGGAGCTGTAATGTCGGTTCCATGTGGAGATCAAAGAGATTTTGACTTTGCTAAGCATTTTAATATACCAATATTAAATATATTTAAAGGGGTTGACATTAATGAAGCCGCACATACAGACAAGACAAATATTGTTATTAATAATAGTGATTTTTTAAACGGTTTAGATTTTAAATCTGCTAATAAATTAGCTATTCAAAAATTAGAAGATATTGGTCAGGGAAAAAGAAAAGTAAATTACAGGTTACGCGATGCTGTTTTTTCAAGGCAACGCTACTGGGGTGAACCTTTTCCAGTGTATTATGAAAATGGTTTACCAAAAATCATTGAATCAAAATATCTACCTATTGAGCTTCCTGAGATTGAGAAATATCTACCTACTGAAAGTGGTGAGCCTCCATTAGGTCGTGCTAATAGTTGGGCTTGGGATACTAATAAAAATAAGGTTGTCAAAAACTCAGAAATTGATCAAAAAACTATATTTCCTTTAGAGTTAAATACAATGCCTGGATGGGCAGGCAGTTCTTGGTATTTTAATAGGTATATGGATCCTAATAATACCAATGAATTTGTAAGTAGAGAAGCATTAGATTATTGGCAACAAGTTGATCTTTATGTTGGAGGAAGTGAGCATGCAACTGGGCATTTATTATATGCACGATTCTGGCAAAAGTTTCTCTTTGATCGTGGATTTTTAACTACTGATGAATTCGCGCAAAAATTAATCAATCAAGGAATGATATTGGGAACTAGCGCTTTTGTTGCTCGCCTAGAAGGGACCAATACCTATGTTTCGTTAGATAAAGTAAATGACTCTTCTGTTCAATTTATTCATGTTGATGTTAATTTTATTAATTCATCGGATGAGATGGATATTTCATCTTTTAAGTCATGGAGAAAAGAATATTCGTCAGCAACATTTATAACATCAGATGACGGAAGCTTCAAGGTTAAGCGTGATATTGAAAAAATGTCAAAGTCAAAGTATAATGTTGTAAGTCCTGACGCAATTTGCGAAGACTATGGGGCAGATGCTTTAAGGCTTTATGAAATGTTTTTAGGTCCACTCGAACAGTACAAGCCATGGAAGACTTCTGGTATCACGGGTGTTTCTTCCTTTCTAAAAAAATTATGGAGGCTATATGTTGACGATTCAGGAGTTAAAGTTTCCAACGAAAAACCAACCAAAAACTCTTTAAAAACGCTTCACAAAACCATTAAAAAGGTGACAGAAGATATTGAGCAATTTTCCTTTAATACATCTGTTTCTAATTTTATGATTGCCGTTAATGAGTTAAGTTTCCAAAAATGTAAAAGCCGTGACATTTTAGAGCCTCTTTTAGTTTTAATTTCACCATATGCTCCACATATTGTTGAGGAATTGTGGTCTTTAATAGGTCATGAAAAATCAATTTCTAATGAAAAATTTCCTGAATTTGATGCTAAATATTTACATGAAAGCTCAAAGGTTTATCCAGTTTCTTTTAATGGGAAAATGCGTTTCACTTTGGAGTTGTCTTTAGACTTAGCTAAAGATGAAATTGAGAAATTAGTACTAGAAAATGAAAAAACAATTTCTCAGCTCAAAGGGTCAAATCCAAAAAAAGTAATTGTTGTTCCAGGGAAAATTATAAATATAGTTGTTTGATATAAATCACATAGAGTTAGTAGGGTTGTTAGCTGCCATGTTAACAACATATTCATTTCTTCCTCAAGTTTACAAGACATGGAAGACTAAAGATGTTTCCTCATTTTCATTAACAACTTTTTCTTTGTTTTTTGTTGGAATTATTTGTTGGTTAATTTATGGTATTTATATGAAAAGCTTATCAATGGTATTAGCTAATACTATTACTATGATTTCCTCTTTTGTAATCCTAGTTTTTATAATTAAATACAGAGATTAGGACTGGCTATATTTCATTTTTTACAAAAAGGTATTATTTTTGAATATCAAAAAAAATATCATGAGTTACTATTTACTTTTAATAATAATAAGTTCGGTTAGTTGGGTTGTTAGTTCAACACTCAAAAGAAAATTTAAAAAATATTCTAGGACCTCACTTCGTAATGGAATGTCTGGCTCTGAAATTGCTGAAAAGATGTTGTTTGATCATGGGATTACTAATGTTAAAGTAGTTTGCGTCAAAGGAAAATTGACTGATCATTATAACCCTAAAGATAGAACAGTGAATTTAAGTGAATCTGTCTTTAATAAACGTAATGCTGCCGCTGCTGCTGTTGCTGCTCATGAATGTGGTCACGCAGTACAGCATGCAAAAGCTTACAGCTGGCTACAGCTTCGATCGGCTATGGTTCCTGTCACTAGTGTGGTGTCAAGATTATCTACGATTGTTATTTTTATTGGAATAGCTATGTATTTTGGTGCTCGCCTTGGTTTAGGTTATTGGGTAGTATTGTTAGGTTTTTTGATGATGGGTATATCAACTTTATTTTGTTTTATTACTTTGCCTGTAGAGTATGACGCGAGTAGAAGAGCATTGTTGTGGTTAAAAAATAGGCATATAGTTTCACGTGATGAGTACGCTGCTGCTGAGGACGCATTGCGTTGGGCTGCTAGAACTTATTTAGTTGCAGCGTTAGGGGCTTTAGCTACATTGATGTATTGGGTTATGCAATTTTTCGGCAGGCGCTAAATTTTAATTTGTCTATCAATTTGTTGGTTAAGAGATATAAATGTCTCAGTTCTTGAAACTCCAGAAATATCTTGAATACTTTTGTTTAATACACTCATGAGATGTTCATTGTCTTTGCACAAAATCTTTATTAAGATACTCCAGTTACCGGTTGTGTAATGGCACTCTAGAACCTCAGGTATTCTTTTTAATTGCCTTACAGCATCTGCATTATTTTTTGCTTTTTCAAGGTAAACACCTACAAATGCCATTGTTTTATAACCCAATGCCTTTGGGTTTATAACGAATTTAGAGCCTGAAATCAGATCTGAGTTTTCGAGTTTTCGTAATCTTTGGTGAATAGCAGCTCCTGATATACCTATATTACGTGCAATTTCGAGAACAGGTGTTCGTGCATCTTTCATTAAAGCTCTAAGTATTGTTTTATCAATACCATCAATTGATATATTTGCCATTTTCATTAAAAAAATTATATTTTAAGGTAAAAATAACAAAAAAAATTATAAATATTAATCAATTTATGAGTTTAATATATTATATCCTAAGTAATTAGTTGATTTTTCTTTAAATATTATATCAAAATTTTCTAATTCTTTAAGAATTGATTTATATATCGTACTTTTTATGGGTATTTGAACCCCTTTTGACTTAATTTCTCCATTTAAGATCTTTAAAGCTGCTATGGCTACGGGTAAGCCCACAGTTTTCGCCATCGCAGTGTAAGTTTGGTCTATTCCTTTACTAACCATTGTGGAATCAATTTGATATTTTTTTCCATCAAATTCATATCCAAATTTATGATACATAACTATCATATCTTTATCTTCTTGCTTAAGGCTCCAGCTATCAGTCAATATTTTTTGTAAAATTTGAGCTGGCGTAGCATCTTTAATACCAACTATTTTATTGGGGTTAAAAAGATCTAATTCTTCTAACTTGTCCCAAAGAATATCGTCTTGATCTATTTTTAATTGATGCCTTAATTTTAATTCTACTGAGTCAGTCAAACTGTAAGGTAGAAATGAATTAATAAAATCTCTATAACTCATTTTTTCACTACCTTCTACTGTATAAGTATCATCAGTCATTCCTAACATGACAAAAATTTGCCATGCTTTACTAAAACCAATTCTTCTTATAGTTCCTCTGTAAA
>JAYNFX010000030.1:0-2044 GCA_038106885.1 Flavobacteriaceae bacterium
TGCAAAAAGTATTAAAATTAATTTTTTCATTTTTCTAAATTATTTTGGTTGTTTAGTAATTAAGATATATCCAGCTTATAGTTGGTTCACGATCAGAAGCGTATTGTATTACATAAAAATATGTACCAACAGGCAACAATTCATTCGATGAAATATTGCCATCGCTAGCGTCCTGACCACACCAGTGGTCAACATAGTCATTTAACTCGAACACCTTAATACCATATCTGTTATAAATTTCAGCCTTAACAATGTCTTCTTGTGCTTCAAGATGATCTAATACTAAACAATCATTTAGACCGTCTCCATTTGGTGAAATTCCCTGAGGAATATCAACACAATTTTGATTCATGTAATAATCTACCATCACTACAGTTTGAGCTGAACACATTGATGCTAAGTCTGTTACAATGACTTCTACTGGACCATTGTTAAGATCTGGTCCATGAATGAATATTCCAGATTCATCCTCAGCTATAATTTCGCCGTCAATAACCCAAGTATATAAGTATGCATTTGACATACCTTCGTCATTGGTGATATTGACACTTAGCTCTACATCTCCATTTGCACATTTGTCAAATGAAGTTCCATCCTCAAGTTCAGGTGTAAAACCTTGTGATACAGTAATAGTAGTATCAGCAAAACATCCAGTCTCTACATTGTAAGCAGTAACTACATAATCTCCAAATAATAGATCATGGTCTCCGCCTTCTCCTAAATTCATTACTGTTCCACCCTCAGCTTCAGACAACCCTGAAACAATATCAACGTTATCATATGTCCAATAGTAAACAACTGCATCAGGAATTTGTAAGGAAGGATCTACACTTACCTCTAAAGTCATTTGCTCAACTCCGTCACAAGCAAATATCTCGTCTTCAACTGCTACAGGAATCGGAGTTGGAGTAATTTCAACTAAAACAGTATCTGTTACAGTTGCTGTTTCTCCATTACAAAGATTATATGTAACTGCTGCAGTATATTCAGTAGTTTCAGTTGGATAAACAGTAATGGTGTCATCTGTACCAACTAAAGTATCACCATCATACCATGCAAATTCATAATTTGCTTCTCCAACAGATGGAGTGAATCTCCAAAACTCGTTTGAAGTTTCCCATGCGCCTGTATTTCTTTCAGGTGGAGCGAAACCGATTGTTCCATCCATATTTTGAACACCAACAGCGGCTAATCCTTCATTCCAATCTACACACAATGGCTTGTCAAAAATATTGATATCAATAGTGTTTGATGACTCATATAGTATAATTTGAGATGTCGTTGTGTTTTCACTACAAGAGAAACCAAAGTGACATACTTCACTATAGTTAACCACAAACTGTCTTGAAGGTGAACTACCTAAAACCATGTAATTAATATCACCACAGGTATTTGGATTTATATCATGAGACACACCGAAAATATTGGCATCTGCTAATGTTACATTTGTTGAATTTGGAATAGTGTCATCTGCATCTAAACTCCATCCATTGTATCCATTAGCATTTTCAATTTCGAAAGATAACACTCCATTTGAGCCTATAATAATTTGGTCATAAGTGCCACCAAAGAAACAGAAATCAAATCCTAAATCAACAACTTCTGACCATCTATCGTCAATTGTTAAACTTGTAGGAGTACCTCCGGTTAAAGCAGGCATTGGACAATCCTCTTGAGATGTAATATCATAAGAGTTAGTGTCTTGACCAAAAATATGATATGTTGCACTCAATACAGTTGCAGGGTCATTATCACTACAAAATGTTGTATCCTCTCCAGCGTAAACAATAGAACACTCGTTTGGTGGAGGAGGGCATAGGAACGTCATACTATCACTCTCAACTGAACAACTCGCATCATCACTGTTTACAACTGAAATGGTTATTTGATCATTTGGAGTATATGGCCCAAATGCCACAAAGCCAGTTGATGTAGCAGTTTGAACTGTTCCGTAAGAATCAGTAAGTTCAAGACTTAATGCATCACCCATATCAGTAATGTGGGCTTCAACGTAAAATTCTTGTACTGGTTCACAACTTCCATA
>JAYNFX010000030.1:2144-15390 GCA_038106885.1 Flavobacteriaceae bacterium
TATCAGTAATGTGGGCTTCAACGTAAAATTCTTGTACTGGTTCACAACTTCCATAAACTTCAAAATCTACAGACTGAGTAATACAAGTTTTACACAGTACTTCAAAGTTCCATGGTGTGTAGAATGTTGAGGATTCACAACTTCCAAACCCATCAGAATTAACTTCTACATACATTGCATCTGATGTCGATTCAACAACAATTCCTGTGAAATCACCTATATCAGAAGTATCACTATTAAACAGTACAGTTCCAGTATTATCCGGGCCATCATAAATAATTAATGAATCTCCGAAGGTGTCAATAGTACCAGCATTAAAAGTCAATTCAAGAGGAAACCCTGTATCTGATGTAAACACCCAGAACATATCATCATTGTTAGTGTAGCAATAGTCAACAACAGCTGGAGTAGCAAGATCACATACTAAATCATAATAAACTTGTTGACTTGTTGTAAAAGTGTAAGGGCCAACCCAATCAGTTACTCCTAAATCACCGCCACAAAGAGCCATAACATAAAGGTCATATGTAGTTGAGAAATCAAGACCTGTAGCTTGGAATCCAGTTGTATCAATACTAGTTCCACTTCCAGTTGGAGCAGGTTCACCATTTAATTGTAACACGTACTCCCAAGACACATTAGTATCGTTTCCTGTCCAGCTTAAGTCTGCAGATGTTCCAGTTATATTATCAGCAGTAAGTCCTGATGGTGGAATACATGATGGTGCCTCAGTTACGTTAATAGTCATGTCAGCTGTAACCCCCCATGAACCATTGTAACATGGGTCAGGTGTAGATAAGCCAAAATCAGATCCGCTAATTCTCATGTAATATACACCCAAAGGAGTTTCCTCAGGGATGATAAATGATGCATCCAAAGTTGTAGGATTAGCATTAGTAGATTCCCCAGAAAAAACTAGTTCAGTATCATTGTCAAAAACTAAATCATTATTAAAATCTATCCAAACATGAGTGTCATATGTGTAACCAGTTCCAAGAGTTACTAATAATTCAGCTAATACTCCTTGACTTACATCAACAGTTGGAGATGTAAAATCTTCATATGCGTTAGGCCCATCAGAGATGAAAAGCGAAGAGTTTAAACTAACTTGGACTAAAGCGTCATTGTCAGTTGAGGATGGAGAAGATTCGCAATAGCCCATATAAAATTCAAATGGTCCAGACCAATTACTTAATCCATCTTCAGCACCACAATCTGCTAGAACATAAAATTCATAAGTAGTATTTGGTGTTAAGTCTGTTACTTCTAAAGAAGTTTCAGTAACAACAGTTCCAGCTTCAGTTGGAATTCCTGATCCAGGAGCCTGTACAACTACTTGGTAGCTTTCAGCACTATCATTTCCAACCCAACTTAATGTTGCTTCTGTAAACGAAGATGCTGATGCACTTAAATCTGTTGGAGCCACACATGTTGGTATTGGCTCAACAATAAAATCATCGATGTATATTCTCCATCCATCCAGTCCTCCGTTAGGGACATGAAATGCGATATATGAAGTTTCTGAATATGCTGATAAATCTATTGTGTATTCAACATAAGTTGTATTGTCATATTCAGCTACTGGCAATAAGACATTTGTAAAATCAGTTGGATTTATACCTGTAGTTGAGAGCAGTACTTCAAAATCATTTGGTTCAAAACTTGATTGGACTCTCATTTGGTATCTTAACCTTTCGTTTCCTGTTAAAACTAAACCTGGAGAGATCAGCCAATCGTCATTATTCCCGCTGTTGAAATCTGTATACATCATGGCAACTTCATCGCCTTGGTAAGTATTGAATGTGTAACTCATATTCCAAAGGTCAGTATCGCCGTTTTCATTTAAAACAGTCCAGCAATTTTCAGTACTCGAGTCTGAATTGAAAGTTTCATAAAAAGGTATGTCTGAAATGGCATCACATAAAGTTGTAAAGCTAACAGAAGCCCATGAACTCATTGTACCACCACAATTTGTTCTTATATAAAAATCATAACTAGTGTTTGCATAGCAACCAGTGACAGTAAATGGATTGTCAGAAGTTGAGGTTCCAACCTCAGCTGGAGTTTCCCCTGAAATAATTAATTGATATTCCCAGTCAATAGCTTCAGCACCAGAGGTCCACGAAACAATAGCTCCAGTTGTGGATATTCCACTAACTGCTAAATCCATTGGGGATGGACATGAAGGGCATACTGCTGTTATAGTACCTGATTCAATATTTACATTTTCAGCACCAGATCCTACAACTGTTCCATCGGTATCTAGAATGTCATAAGTAACTTCATAAGCCCATGATCCTCCGCCATTCCAAATTGTTGTAACATCTGATCCTTCAGCAACAATAAAAGTTTCACTACCTGCCGAACCGGATGCTAAAGTCAAGTCATCTAGGACAACAACCCCGTCAACAAGAACATCAATAGAATTTCCATTCCATCCATCACCATAAGAATCCATCATATTGACAGTGTAACTACACTCAATGATTGGGCATACAGCTGTAATCATTCCAGATTCAATATTTACATTTTCTGCGCCTGACCCGGCAACATCTCCATTATTGTCAAGAACTTCATAAGTGACTTCATAAGCCCATGATCCTCCACCATTCCATAAGGTTGTAACATCTGAATCAGTAGTTACTTGAAATGTTACAATTTCTTCAGAGCCTGAAGCCATTGTGATATCATCTAGGACAACAACCCCATCAACAAGAACATCAATAGAATTTCCATTCCATCCATCACCATAAGAATCCATCATTTTTAGTGAATAATCACATTGTCCAAATGAGTAAACTGAGAAAAGCATGCACACCAGTGCAGATATAATATTTTTCATATTTAATTTTGGTTAATTTGAAGTATGAAATTAACAAAATCCTAACAGTAAATATCCTATCAAATAAACTAATTGATAAAGTGCTATTTTTCTCGATGAAATACATCTCGTATGCAATAACCTTTGAAGATTATTTAAAATGAATATCTAATAATATGTAATTTTGCAATTGCTATGTTGGAAAAAAAGGATTTAGATTTAGAAAAAGCTGTCTTGGTCGGTATTATTACAAAAGATCAAGAAATTGATCAATCCAAAGAATATTTGGATGAATTAGAGTTTTTGACGTACACTGCAGGAGGAGAAGTCATTAAACGATTTACTCAGCGCATGGAGATTCCAAACAGCAAAACTTTTATAGGTTCAGGCAAAATTAAAGAATTGCAAGAATTTATTAAAGAATTTAATATAGGAACAGCTATCTTCGATGATGAACTTTCTGCAACTCAAGAGAGGAATATTAGTAAAATATTAAATTGTAAAGTTTTGGATCGAACCAATTTAATACTTGATATTTTTGCTCAAAGAGCTAAAACAAGCTATGCTCGAACGCAAGTAGAGCTTGCACAATGTCAATATTTATTACCTCGCTTGAAAGGAATGTGGACACACCTTGAGCGCCAAAAAGGAGGTATAGGTATGCGGGGGCCTGGAGAAACTGAAATTGAAACTGATCGCCGTATTGTTAGAGAAAAAATATCATTACTAAAATCTAAAATCAAAAAAATTGATAAGCAAATGTCTACCCAAAGAGGTAATAGAGGTTCTTTGGTTAGAGTGGCTTTAGTTGGTTACACAAATGTTGGTAAATCGACTTTGATGAATGTCATAAGCAAGTCAGATGTATTTGCAGAGAATAAGCTTTTTGCAACATTAGACACTACTGTTAGAAAAGTTGTGGTTGAAAACTTACCGTTTTTGATGAGTGATACAGTTGGTTTTATAAGGAAATTACCAACCCAACTAGTTGATTCATTTAAAAGTACTCTTGATGAAGTTAGAGAATCTGATTTACTTTTACATGTTGTTGATATTTCACACCCTAGTTTTGAAGAACATATCAAATCTGTAAATAAGATTTTAAATGAGATTCAAGCTTTGGATAAGCCAACGTTAATGGTTTTTAATAAGATTGATATATACCAACCCGAACCATACGATGAAACGGATTTGATTAACACTAAAACAAAAGCAAATTATACAATCGAAGAATGGAAGGACACTTGGATGTCAAAGTCTGAAAACCAATCAATATTCATATCAGCTTTGAATAAAGAAAATTTAGATGAATTCAGAAAACGTGTTTATAAAGAAGTTAGGAAAATTCATATTCAAAGGTTTCCATATAACCATTTTCTTTACCCGGATTTATAAAATAATTTTAAACTATTTTTTTTTAAACAATGGTACAGAAGAGCAAGCCTCACCAAACATAATTGATTTGGCAATAGGTTGTAGTTTTTCAATCAACTTAATGTAAGCGTTTCTTGGAATGTTTTTTTCAGAACAACCTTTGATAACAACGGGTTTATCTTTACAGTATTCTAAATCAAGTGATTCAATAATTGGAATAATTAAAACTGATTCCATTGTTTCAATTGATCCATATGTAATGGATTTTGCAATTCCATTTAGATTTTTTTGAACTAACATATATGCCCAAATAGGAACAATTGCATCAGTGCTACAAAATATTGCAATGTGATGTCCTTTAAATTGATTCCAATTGTAATTATTCAAGCTTTGTCTGAAATCTTTTTCTATTAAAACTAAACCTTCTTTAAGCCAATTTTTAATATCTATTACAGCTCTTTTGCCTTTGGGATAATAATCTGATAAATCTATAGTTATTAGATTACTTTTTGCAACACGATTTATAATTTCAGTATTCATTTTAAAGCATGCCAAGTTCAAGTTTTGCTTCATCACTCATTAGATCTTGAGACCAGGGTGGATCAAAGGTGATTTCAACTTCTGCATCTTTAACCTCACTTAATGATTTAATTTTATCTTCAACTTCTAAAGGTAATGTTTCCGCAACTGGACAATTAGGTGTGGTTAAAGTCATTAGTATTTTAACTTCATAATCTTCATTTACAAACACATCATATATTAATCCTAGTTCATAAATATCTACAGGAATTTCTGGATCAAAAATAGTTTTTAAAACTCGAACTATTTTTTCTCCAAGGGCATTAACATCTATGTCATCTTTACTCATAATTTTCTTTTGATTGGTATGCAATAGCATACATTTTGATTTGTTTTATCATACTTACTAGGCCATTGGCACGTGTAGGAGATAAGTGTTCTTTTAAGCCGATTTCATCAATGAAATTAGAATTAGAATTTAAGATCTCTGACGGACTTTGATCTGAAAAAACTCTAATTAAAATTGCAACGATTCCTTTTGTAATAATCGCGTCACTGTCAGCAGTGAATTTTATTTTTTTGTCATCAAATTCAGCATGTAACCATACTCTACTTTGACATCCTTTTATAATATTTTGTTCTGTTTTATGTATTTGATCAATTACAGGAAGAGATTTACCAAGTTCAATCATGTACTCATATTTCTCCATCCAATCTTCAAAAACAGAGAATTCTTCGATAATATCATTTTGTATTTTAGTAATACTCATAATACAAAAATACAAATCATAATTTATTTAAAAGTGATTAAGTATTGCTTAAATTTAGCATGAAATCAATAAGGGGTTTGATTAAGTCTGGAGGAAACCCATGATCAAAATCAGGTGAAGATATTTTCGACTTGTCATTTAATATTATAGTAAACTTGGCATAATGTACTTTATCAGTTTGTCGATTATTAGTTGGTGGTATTAGTTTAGAAATTTTATTTTTATTTATTTTTCTTAAAAATGAAACGCATTTATTCCATTCTTTATATTTGATTTTTCTTTCTTTAATTTCAGTTTTTTGATAATTTAAATATGTAGTTATTTTTGATTTTTCTATATGAATTTCTTTAAAAAATCCCCGACTGAAATGAGTATATATAATTTCTATAGTATCATACTCCTTTGTATTATGTTCTGTAATATTTTTATTGAAAACACAACTTGAGTTACATAAAGTTAATAGAAATGCAGTAAAAAAAAACTTCATGTTTATTATTTTATGAGAGCATTGTCATTGCTTTTTTAATAGCTACAATGAATTGATCTATTTCATCAAATGTATTATAAAACGCAAATGATGCTCTTGCAGTTCCCGAAATACCATAAAAATCCATAATTGGTTGAGCACAATGTTGTCCAGTCCTAATCGCAATACCCAATTTATCAATAATTGTTCCTAAGTCGTAAGCATGAATTCCATCAATATTGAATGAAATTACAGAAGTTTTATTTTTTGATGTTCCATAAATTTTTAACCCATCAATAGATAATAATTTCTCGGTTGCATATTCTAAAAGTTTGTTTTCGTGTAGAGAAATTTTATCAAATCCAATGGCATTCATGTAGTTTATGGCTTCTCCAAACGCAATTCCTCCACAAATATTTGGAGTTCCAGCTTCAAACTTATGCGGAAGATCAGCATATGTTGTTTTTTCAAAAGTAACGTCAGAAATCATTTCTCCACCTCCTTCAAAAGGCGATAATTTATTGAGCCAAAATTCTTTTCCGTATAATATACCCACACCAGTAGGGCCACACATCTTGTGAGCTGAAGTCACGTAAAAGTCTACATCTAAGTTTTGTAAGTCAGATTTAATATGTGGACATGCCTGCGCTCCATCAATTAGTACTGCCGCATCTACCTTATGTGATTCATCAATTATTTGTTTAATTGGATTTATTGTACCAAGAGCATTTGAAATATGATTTACAAAAACTAATTTGGGTTTTAATTTTAGCAAAGAATAAAATTCATTCATATTCAATTCTCCGTCTTCGGTCATTGGGATAACTTTCAAAATTGCAGAAGTTTTATCACATAACATTTGCCAAGGCACTATGTTGCTGTGATGCTCCATTGCCGATACTAAAATTACATCTCCTTTTTTTAAAATTTCTGTAAAACCATTTGCTACAATATTAATACTATGTGTCGTACCAGATGTAAAGATAATTTCTTTTGGTGTTCTTGCATTAAAGTGATTTTGTATTATCAATCTAGCTTGTTCATACTTATCAGTTGCTTCTTGGCTTAACTGGTGAACACCCCTATGAATATTAGCATTAAATTCACTGTAATAATTAACAATCACATCTATAACTTGTTGAGGTGTTTGAGAAGTTGCAGCGTTATCAAAATAAATTAACGGCTTGCCATTTACTTTTCTTGAAAGTATAGGGAAGTCTTTACGGATTTTTAATACATCCAAACTGTTACATTGATCTTTCATTATAAGTCGAATCCAATATTTACACCCAGTTTATTTGCTACTAATTTATTAATACGTTTTTTTAATTGAGGTATTTTAACACTTTCTAAAACATTGTTAGCAAAAGCATACATTAATAGTGCTTTAGCTTCTTTGGTTGGAATACCACGAGTTCTTAGATAAAACATTGCATTTTCATCTAACTGACCAATTGTACATCCATGTGAACACTTTACATCGTCAGCAAATATTTCAAGCTGAGGTTTTGTATTTATGGCAGCTTTGTCGTTTACTAATAAATTATTATTAGCTTGAAAAGCATTTGTTTTTTGAGCTTCTTTTTCAACAATAACTTTTCCATTAAAAACTCCTACAGAATTATCACTAAAAATTCCTTTGTAGTCTTGATGACTTTGACAATTCGGTTCAATATGATGGACTAATGTGTTATGATCAACATGTTGTTTTTGACCAATAATTGTAACACCCTTTAGTGTGGATTCAATATTTTGACCATTTTGGTAGAAGTTGAGATTATTTCTAGTAAGCTTGCCACCAAAACTAAACGTATGAACAGAAACATTACTCTCAGTATGTTGATCAATAAATGTATTATCTATTAATGAAGCTTCACGCTTATCATTTTGTATTTTATATAGGTCAATAATGGCTCTTTTGGCTGCAAAAATTTCTGTAACACTATTAGTTAATGTTGGGTTATCAGTTAAACTTTGATGACGTTCCATAATTTGAACATGAGAATTTTCATCAACAATTATAAGATTGCGAGGCTGGAGAAGTAATGCAGGTTCCTTCCCAGTTGAAAAGTGTATAATTTGTATGGGTCTTTCAGAGACTTTATTTTTTTTTATATGAATAAAAGCACCCTCTGTGAAAAAGGCAGTATTTAGGGCATTTAAACCATTTTTTGGAGTTATTTTATTAAAATAATTTTCAATTACGGGTTGGTATTTTGATTGGCTTAAGGCAGCTGACATTAAGCACACATCAATTCCTTCATGGGTTGTTTGAGATAAGTGAGAGGCATATTTACCGTCAATAAAAACTATTTTATAGCTATCAATGTCGTGGATAAAATAGGGTTGAACATCACTGTACTCAATAGTACGTTCAATTTTAGGGAATAAGCTAAAATCTTGATTAATTATCTTTTTTAGAGATGTATATTTCCAATTTTCATTTTTTTTAGATGGAAATCCAGTTTTTTCAAAGTTCGTTATAGCTTCTCCGCGTAATTCATTTACATATGAATTATCAGTAGAATATTGATTTTCAAATGCAATAAACGATGACAAAAGCTTTTCCTTGAGATCCATATTTTTTTTATTTTAAACGTTTTGGCTAGCTTCTTTTTTTATCCAATCGTATCCTTTTTCCTCGAGTTCAAATGCTAATTCCTTTCCACCAGATTTTACAATTTTGCCATCATATAATACGTGCACAAAATCTGGTATTATGTAATCTAAAAGTCTCTGATAATGAGTAATTACTAGTGTTGCATTTTCACTGTTTTTTAGTTTATTAACTCCGTTGGCAACAATTCTTAGTGCATCTATGTCCAGACCAGAATCAGTTTCGTCAAGAATTGCAAGTTTTGGCTCTAACATTGCCATTTGAAAAATTTCATTTCTCTTTTTCTCTCCTCCAGAAAATCCTTCGTTTAATGATCTAGAAAGAAATTTTCGATCAATTTCTAACATCTCAGATTTTTCTCTTATTAACTTTAGCATTTTATTAGCTGGCATATCATCTAAACCTTTAGCTTTTCTAGTTTCATTTAAAGCTGTTTTTATGAAATTGGTTACAGAAACACCAGGAATTTCAACAGGGTATTGAAAGGACAAAAAGAGACCTTTATGAGCTCTTTCATCAGCACTTAGTTCTGAAATTTCTTCACCGTTAAATATTATTTTACCTTGTCTAACCTCATACTCTTCTTTACCTGCTATAACTGAAGCAAGCGTGCTTTTTCCTGAGCCGTTTGGGCCCATAATAGCGTGGACTTCCCCAGGATTTATTTCAAGATCAATTCCTTTAAGTATAGATTTGTCTTCAACTCGAGCATGTAAATTACTTATTTTTAACATATTAATTTTCTCCTAGTATTATTGTTTTTTGTTTTTCTTTTCTCAAGCTAACACTAATAATGCGGGTGATTTTAAATTTTTTATCCCAAAAAATTTTATCGTCATTCTTAGTTGAGATCTCACCAAGTAATTCTACTTTGATTTCGTCCGCTTCGCTAGCTTTTAGTTTTTTTGCTTTTTCAATAAGTTCATTCGCTTTTTTGTCAAGGAATACACCGTATATTTCATTGTTGGATTGCAATACAGCGGCATCTTCAAAATAGATGAAAGTTCCTCTAATATTAACCTCTGTATCAGATTTTTCATTACAAGAAAAAGCGATTAAAAAAAGACTTAGAAATATTACTTTGTTCATATTATTTTTAATTAACCCACAGACCCCTCAAGACTAATTTCAAGTAGTTTTTGTGCTTCTACAGCAAATTCCATCGGGAGTTTGTTCAACACATCTTTACTGAACCCGTTTACAATTAGTGCAATTGCTTTTTCGGTTTCAATTCCTCTTTGATTACAATAGAATATTTGATCTTCACCAATTTTACTTGTTGTAGCTTCGTGCTCAATTTGTGCGCTTTTATTTTTAACTTCTATATATGGAAATGTATGAGCTCCACATTCGTTGCCCATTAGTAGACTGTCACATTGTGAAAAGTTTCTAGCATTATTTGCTCTGGCGCTTACTTGAACTAGTCCTCGATAACTATTTTGAGATTTTCCAGCAGAAATTCCTTTACTAATGATTGTTGATTTTGTGTTTTTCCCCAAATGAACCATTTTAGTGCCAGTATCAGCTTGCTGGTAATTGTTTGTAACAGCTATTGAGTAAAATTCACCAACAGAATTATCTCCTTTTAGAATACATGAAGGGTATTTCCAGGTTACAGCACTTCCAGTTTCAACTTGAGTCCATGAAATTTTTGCATTCTTTTCGCAAATTCCACGTTTAGTGACAAAATTGTATACACCACCTTTGCCATTTGCATCACCTGGATACCAGTTTTGAACAGTTGAATACTTAATTTCAGCATCATCTAGCGCAATAAGCTCAACAACAGCAGCGTGCAGCTGGTTTTCATCACGGCTAGGAGCAGTACACCCCTCCAAATAGCTTACATAGCTTTTTTCGTCAGCTATAAGTAGTGTGCGTTCAAACTGACCAGTTCCAGCTTGGTTTATACGGAAATAAGTAGATAATTCCATAGGACATCTTACCCCTTTTGGAATGTAGCAAAAGCTTCCATCACTGAACACAGCACTGTTAAGGGCAGCGTAATAATTATCGGTTTTTGGAACTACAGTTCCAATATATTTTTTTACAAGTTCAGGATATTCTTTAATAGCCTGAGATATACTCATGAAAATAATTCCTTTTTCCATGAGTGTTTTTTTAAATGTTGTGGCTACTGAAACGGAGTCAACAACAACATCCATAGCTACACCAGCTAACTTTTTTTGTTCGTCTAAAGAAATTCCAAGTTTTTCAAAAGTTGCTAAAAGCTCTGGATCAACTTCATCAAGTGAGTCGTATTTTGGTTTTTTGTTAGGAGCTGAGTAATATGAAATTGAACTAAAATCAGGTTTTTCGTACGATACATTTGCCCAATCTGGCTCTTTCATTTTTTTCCAAATTCTAAAAGCATCCAATCGCCATTCTGTCATCCACTCAGGCTCTTCTTTTTTTTGTGAAATTGCTTTTACAATAGATTCATCTAAACCAACAGGAAAAGTATCAGAGTCAATATCAGTGTAAAACCCATATTCATACTGCTTGGTTTTTAATTCTTCTCTTAAGTCGTCCTCAGTGTATTTATTCATACTTTAAATTTATTTCTATAATGAAAATGATTCACCGCAACCACAAGTTCTTGTAGCATTTGGATTATTAAACACAAAACCATTACCATTTAGTCCTCCAGAATAATCAAGAGTTGTTCCGATTAAATATAGATAGCTTTTTGAGTCCACAACAATTTTTACTCCGTTATTTTCAAATAATTTATCACTTTTATTTCGATTTTTATCAAACTCAAGTTCGTATGATAGACCAGAACAACCACCACTTTTAACTCCCACACGAATAAAGTCAGTTGATGGATTAAACCCATCTTCAATCATAAGTGTTTCAACTTTTTGTTTTGCAATATTACTTACATTGATCATAATTAGTACTATATGTAAATTTAAAACGTCTGACAAATATACAACATAACCCTAAATGTTAGTATTTCAATGTATTATATTACTATATGTAATCATCAATTTTAATTATTATTGATTAAAATCAGGATTAGAAATAAAATCATAGTCCGATAGAGTTAAAAGAAATGCTTTAAGATTTGCTTTTTCTTCAAAGCTCAATTGTACCCCACCTTGTAAAACCATTTTCATAAGTGGATCAATTGTGTGTGAGTCTTCTAGTCCCTCGCTGTAATGGTTAATTACCTCATCAATTGTACTAAATCTTCCATCATGCATGTAAGGAGCTGTAAATGCTAAATTTCTTAAGCTTGGAGTTTTAAATTTACCATTGTCATTTGGATTACCGGTTACAGCACCCAGACCTAAATCTGAAAAATTATTATCTAATCCATTGTTATGAAATTTGTTGTCTGTCCACAATGGATTGTTTTCATTACCATGGCAATGAAAGCAATCTCCTCGATCTTCATCCATAAAAATATTAAATCCTTCCTCTTCTTGTATTGTTAATGTGGTTTCCCCAAGAAGATATTTATCAAATTTTGAGTTTGCAGATATAATTGTTCTCTCATATTGAGCAATTGCCTTTCCAATTAGAACAGAATCTATTATTTCCGTTCCAAATGCTTTTAAAAACATTTCTGGGTATTCGCTATCAATTTGAAGTTCATTAACTAAATTAGCTACAGTGTTGTGCATTTCAATTGGGTTAGTGATTGGATCTAACACTTGACGCTCAAGGCTTAGTTCGCGGCCGTCCCAAAAAAAGCGATCATCATAATTCCAAGCTAAGTTAAATAGAGGCATTGAATTTCTTGTACCTTGAATATTATCAATCCCTATGCTATATTGCCTTGCGTCAGTAAACGAATTTGATGGGTTATGACAGTCTGCACAAGATTGGCTGCCATTTGCGGATAACTTTTTGTCAAAGAAAAGTTTTTTTCCTAATTCAATTCCCTCTTCTGTAAGTGGATTGTTTGATGGAATTACGGGTGGCAGTATTCTGTCTTGAAAGACATCAGGAATGTTTAAATTTACTGGGATAGGAGTGTAACTTGTTTCGCTTTCTAATTTCTCAGATGAGCATGATAAGAAAATTATTAGGCAAATTAATAAATATGATGGTAAATTATTCAATAGATTCTATATTAAAAACATTTTGGCCGTTTTGATACATAAAAATTTGAGCATCACTATTGGCCATTAGCATTTGATTTAGTTCATTAAGATCCCATGTGTAAGGGGTGTCAAACCAATTTGAAATATTCATTGATATTGTAATTTCACAATCTTTTTGGATGTTCACAGGCCCTAAATCTACTTTAAAAAATGTTTCTTGTGGAAATGTTGGGTTTGACCCTGGATTATCAACCGCACGAATTGCGTGATAGTTATAACCAGATTCATTTCCATTGTTTGAAATATATTTCCCATCCAATTGCATGTAATGATATCCTCCTCCTAACATGATTGGTACGTTCCAATTAGCAGTATTAAGATCCGTGTAAGCTCCATCTATATTATATTCGTCTATAAACCCAAAAACAAAAGAAATGTTAGTATATAAACCGCTTTTTACAGTTTGGCTCGATTCAAAACTTAATGAACTATGTTCTTCCAAATCTAACAAGTTATAATCACTTAAATTATACGACTCTCCAGCGCTGTTGGTAATTTGAATATCAGATATTAAATATCGTAATCTTTCAATACTCAACATATTACCAAAGTTATTTTGAAACT
>JAYNFX010000030.1:15490-19202 GCA_038106885.1 Flavobacteriaceae bacterium
ATTAAATATCGTAATCTTTCAATACTCAACATATTACCAAAGTTATTTTGAAACTGAATGGAATAAAAATCATCTGAATTTACAGTTGTTTCATTCCATTTGTGATTGAATTTAAAATTAATAAATGTATCATCATTATCATTTTCAGAGCATGAATACAGTATTAATAGGGTCAAGAATATAAGTTTTCCTTTCATGGATTTAATCGAATTAAAAGTAAGTCTGTAAAACCTTTATTTTCTGAAATATCTAAATCAGAGCTACTAGTATTTCCAACAGCAACTATTGATCCGTCTAGAAGCTGAGTTGAATCCATTAACAAATCAATATTACTTCCACCAATTGATGTTTGCCATTCTAATATTCCATCTTGATTTATTTTGAAAATCCATCCATCATTTTGGCCATTATTTTTAGTTAAGTCATTATTATCACTCCTAGAATTACCAGCAATAACAAAGCCATTATCTGTAGTTTGATGGATAGATCTTGCTGCCTCAAAACTATTTCCACCGTATGTCTTCTCCCATAGTATTTCTCCATTTGGGGTTATTTTTAAAATCCAAATATCTGCAGCGCCATTATTTAAACTGATATCAATATTATTGCTTCTTGTATTCCCACAAACTATAAAATTACCATCAGTTGTTGATGTAATATCTAATGCCTCATCAATTTCACTTCCGCCATAGGATTTTTCCCATATTAAATTTCCTTCTGAAGAGATTTTAATTATCCAAAAATCATATGTTCCTTTATTATTGCTTATGTCAATATCATTACTATCAGATGAACCAATAATTATATAATCACCCCCTTGAGTTTGGCAAGCAGCATAGCTGGTATCAGTAAAATTACCACCATAATATCGACTCCACTCAAGTACCCCATTTGCATCAAGTTTTACAGCCCAGTAGTCCCCTCCAGCATGTCTGTAAGAACTAATTCTATTGTTGCCTTCGCCATTCGATGCAGTGACATCAATTACACCTAATAATAAGTATCCGTTATCAATTGTTTGAATTACAGAATAACCATTATCTGAACCACTATAACCAAGAGATTTTTCCCAGATTATTGCTCCAGAATTTGAGATTTTTGCTATCCAAAAATCATTAGAACCAGCATTTGTACTTATATCACCGTCAGTACTCTTACTACTTCCAAAAATTACCATATTGTTATCATTAGATAATATTATATCATATCCACGATCGTCACTAGATCCTCCATAAACCTTTTGCCATTCTTGCTCTCCATTAAAATTGTATTTTATTAACCAAAAGTCATATGAGATATTATTTTTGTTTAAAAGATCACCGTCCATACTTTGGCTGTAGCCCAAAACAGCGAAGCCTCCATCACTTGTGGCAATAACAGATTGTCCACTTTCATTTTTTGCACCACCTAATGTAGAAATCTCATGAATAGAAACATTTTGATTTGTGGTAATAGAGTCATCAGATTCACAACAAAACAGAAGTGTAATGACAATAAAAAAATGTAATTTCATGTGATACGATTTTCCCATAAAATTATTAATTAATAACTTTTTCTAATAACAAATAATCCCTTCTCAATATCGCTTAGTACAATATTTCCACTTACGAAAAATGGATATACGTTCCAAACTCCATTAAAAGCAGCATTATCATTTTCAGGGTATGTATCAAAATATCCAACTTCAAATATATCTTGATTTTCTATATTGTTTATATCTAGTTCTCTCATTCCAGCTCTGTAGCTTGCTAAATAATAACTTCCGTTTAAGGTATACCCATTGTGATCAATTGAGGTGTTTTGTGAGAAATATTCAAAGCTTAGCGTTGGGTTGTCTAGATCATTAAAATCAAAAACTAATGTCCTTGTATTATTCCCAATATTCCTTTCATCTAATTCGTCTCCAACAATGAAATACTTTAAATCCTGTGTAAACCATCCTTGATGAGTGTATTCAATATTATTATATTCAACATTTGAAATCGTAAAAGGATTGGATTTATCAGTAACATCTGCGATCACAATTTTATCTTCATTACTGCCAATTAAAATTTCTCTTCCTGCGTAATCTAAATCTGGGCCGTTATAATTCACGACTTGAGCATCATGAGAATATCCTCCTTCTGAAAACCCTCCTTCAATTACAGGAGAAGTGGGGTTTTGAATATTAATAAATATTGGTCCACCATTATATTGATTTCCCGATGCACCTACAACATATGCATATCCTGAGTCTTCATTAATTACTATATTATGCGCTCTTCCAAAATCAGTAAAATGAGTGTCTGGCACAAATTGAACCGGATAAGCTGTTATATCTCTTAATCGAGTTAAATCAAAAACTTGCATACCGTGACCAGCTGCTTCAGAAACTATAAATGCATGATCTTGATATACTTTTATATCTCGCCATGAACTATTAACAGTAGATGTTGGTAATGTACCTATAAGTAAAAGGTTGGCTGGATCAGTCATGTCAACAAAAGCAGTATGAGATGATAGTCCAACCAGCGCATATTCTTTTCCATTTTCAGGATCGGTCCAACCCCATGAGTCATTTCCAGAAATATTTCCAATATTCTCTCCTAAGCTAAGCTGCTCAAGTGACAAGTATCCAATTAGATCATAACCATTACACGGATATATTCCTGCATAGCCTTCAACGCAAGGTAAAGAAGTAAAGTTTATATTATCACACGAATCTCCAATACCATCATTATCACTATCAATCTGATTTGAATTTGGTGTTTGTGGGCAATTATCAATAGCATCATAAATACCATCCATGTCTGAATCATTATAAACTATACCTATTATTTCGTCTTCACAAGAATAAAAACAAATAATATTTGTTAACACAAGTGTAAAATAAAATAAAGTTTTTATTGAATTCATTTAAATCAATTTAGGTGATCTCAATGTACATTAATTTATATAATAATATCTTAAAAATTCTATAATTGATGTATTTTTGTGTTATGATAGAGGATAAGAATCAAAATAACACTAAACTCTCCAAACTAGGAGAGTTTGGCCTAATTGAACATATAACTTCAAATTTTAAGATAAAAAACCAATCCACTGTTCTTGGAGTAGGAGATGATGCTGCAGTATTAAATTTTGATAATAAATCTATTGTAGTTTCGACTGATTTTTTGATTGAGGGGATTCATTTTGATTTGTCATATATGCCTTTGAAACATTTAGGATATAAATCAATAGTTGTGAATTTATCAGATATTTATGCGATGAATGCAACTGCATCGCATGTAACAATTTCAATAGCTGTTTCAAATCGATTTACTTTGGAAGCTATTGAGGAATTGTATGATGGTATTAATGCTGCTGCTAAGATTTATGGAGTTGATGTTATTGGTGGAGATACTACTTCTTCTTCAAGCGGATTGACAATTTCTGTCACAGCAATTGGATATATAAAACCTAATGAAATAGTAAAGCGTAGTGGTGCATGCGAAAATGATCTTTTAGTTGTTACTGGCGACATTGCTGGTGCTTACCTTGGACTTAAAGTTTTAGAACGTGAAAAAGAAGTATTTAAAGTTAATCCAAATAATCAACCCGATCTTGATCATTATTCATATATAATCGAAAGACAATTAAAGCCTGAAGCAAGAAAGGATATTATTGAGCTTATAAAAAAGTTAGATTTTAAACCTACATCTATGATTGATTTAAGTGATGGTTTGTCTTC
>JAYNFX010000031.1:0-14335 GCA_038106885.1 Flavobacteriaceae bacterium
GCAATTTCACAGATTACTTGTGTTGCACTAATTATACTTTCCAATGGTACATATTCGTATCTACCATGAAAGTTATGTCCACCAGCAAATATATTTGGACAAGGAAGTCCCATGTAGCTAAGTTGTGATCCATCGGTGCCACCGCGAATTGGTTTTATAATTGGTTTTATTCCTAAATTTTTCATTGCTTGCTCGGCAATTTCAACAACATGCATCACAGGTTCAATCTTTTGTTTCATATTATAATATTGGTCGATAATATTTAATTCAAAAGATGCTTCTTTGAATTTTTCGTTTAGTTTCTCAACGATTGATTTAATTGTTTGTTTCCTTTCTTCAAAACGACCTAAATCATGATCCCTAATGATATATTTTAAAGTTGTTTTTTCTACTTTACCGGCTATTGAGTGCAAGTGGTAAAAACCTTCATATCCTTCAGTGAGTTCTGGAGTTTCTTTTTCGGGTAAACTATTTATAAATTTTTGGGCATAGTACATAGAATTCACCATTTTGTTTTTTGCGTAACCAGGGTGAACAATTTTACCATTTATTATGATTTCAGCACTTGCTGCATTAAAGTTTTCATATTCTAATTCTCCTATTTGGCTTCCGTCCATTGTATAGGCCCATTCAGCACCAAACTTTAAAACATCAAATTTATGAGCCCCTCGACCAATTTCTTCGTCAGGAGTAAATCCAACTTTTAATGTACCATGTTTAATTTTTGGATTTTTAATAAGGTATTCCATAGCGCTTACAATTTCACAAACACCAGCTTTATCATCAGCACCTAATAAAGTTGTGCCATCTGTTGTTACTAGAGTCTGTCCTTTATAAAGTAATAAGTCTTCAAAATATTCAGGAGATAGAATGATGTTTTCACTGGAATTTAGAATAATATCCTCAGCGTCATAATTTTCTATAATTTTTGGATTTACATTTTTTGCAGTAAAATCAGGTGATGTATCATAATGAGAAATAAAACCAATTGTCGGTACATTATGTTCAACATTAGACGGTAGAGTGCCCATTATGTATCCGTTTTCATCAATACTCACATCTGAAAGTCCTATTTCCTTTAGTTCTTTAAAAAGTTTATTGGCTAATATCCATTGTTTATCAGAGCTAGGTGTAGTTTTAGAATTTGGATCACTTTCTGTATCAATTTTAACGTAACTTAAAAATCTATTTAAAATATGTTTTTGGTCGAGCATTTGAATTTTTTTCAAAAATAACTATCCAGTTTTAATGTAACAAGTGATAAGGTTCTTTCTTTTATAATCATACAATTTAACGTATTTTTGCTCTTAAATATGTAACATGTATAAGTCGATTATTCGCTCTATCTTATTCAAATTTGATCCTGAATCAGTCCATTACTTTACATTCAGTTTTCTTAACTTAATTTTTAAAATTCCTTTAGTAAAACAAATCATTAGAAAATTATATTGTATAACAAGTCCTAAACTAGAGCGAAATTTATTTGGTTTAAAATTTAGTAATCCAGTTGGATTGGCAGCTGGATTTGATAAAGATGCAGTTTTGTATAATCAATTATCAAACTTTGGTTTTGGATTCATTGAGATAGGAACTGTCACCCCCTTAGCCCAAGAAGGTAATCCAAAAAAGCGCTTGTTTAGACTAGCTAATGATCAGGCTTTAATTAATAGGATGGGGTTTAATAATTCAGGACTTGAGTCTATTATCAGTAGATTGAAGAAAAATAAGAAAAAAGTTATTATTGGGGGTAATATTGGGAAGAATACTCTAACATCCCCTGATAAATATACTGATGATTACGCAGCATGCTTTAAAGCTTTACATCCTTATGTAGATTATTTTGTACTTAATGTTAGTTGTCCAAATGTTGGTAGTCATGCCAAGCTTAATGATAAAGATTATTTAAAATCACTAATTAATCATATTAAAAAATTAAATTCTACCTTTCAAAAAGAGAAACCCATTCTTTTGAAAATTGGCCCAGATTTAAATAATGGTCAACTTGACGAGATTATAAATCTTGTAAATCAAACTAAAATTGGAGGAGTTATAGCCTGTAACACATCAATTACAAGAAAGTCATTAAAAACACCTGAATCAGTTGTTAATAGAATTGGTAGTGGTGGTTTAAGCGGTCAACCTATAAAGTCTAGAAGCACAGAAGTTATTCGTTATTTGTCTCAAAATGGAAATAAAACGTTTCCAATTATAGGAGTTGGCGGTATTCATTCAGCCAAAGATGCGATTGAGAAAATTAAAGCTGGTGCTGATTTAGTCCAAATTTATACTGGCTTTGTTTATGAAGGACCCTCTCTTGTCAAGCGAATCAATAAGGCAATATTAAAGATTCATTAACAATTTATTTTGGATTTACAAATTTTAATATCTTTTGTTGCGGCAACTGCAGTTTTGGCTTCTTCACCAGGTCCTGATAATATTTTTGTTTTGATTCAGAGTGCTAAATATGGTAAAAAAACAGGAATGGCTGTTGTTTTGGGCTTAATGACTGGTTGTTTAATTCACACAAGTCTAGTGGCATTTGGGCTTTCGACACTCATTAAATCAAACGAAAGTTTGTATTTTATTTTAAAGTTATTCGGAGCGGGTTACATGCTTTTTTTAGCCACAAGAGTTTATAAATCTGATGTAAATTTTAATAAAAATCACAAAAAGGTTAAATCCGATAGATTTTATGAATTGTTCAAGCAGGGCTTTATAATGAATGTTCTCAATCCCAAAGTTTCTGTCTTTTTTTTAGCCTTTTTCCCTGCTTTTTTGTTTAGTGAAACTATGGATTTATACAAGCAATTCTATGCCTTGGGATTTATATTCATCCTAACCTCATTTTCAATCTTTAGTTGCTTCGTTTTTCTTTCAAGTTATTTCTCGAAATTATTTTTTAAATCTCCGCAAAGACAATTGCAATTAAAGCGTCTACAAATGGTTTTTTTTGTAGGGATAGCAGTTGTTATATTAATAGGTTGATCGTTTAGTTGTATTTTTCCAATAAGGCCTGTTGCGCTTCTATAGCTACTTTGAACTCTTTTTTCATAAGATCTACCAAGTCTTTAACAGTTGGATTATCAGAGATATTTGTAACGCCTTGTCCAGCAGACCAAATGGTGCTCCAGGCTTTAGCCTCTTTTTCCATTGCTGAAAGTTCCTTGCCAAAATCTATTTTTTTGGTTCTTTTTAGCATTTCTTCAGTTATACCCATAGCTTCTAAACTTGGTCTTAAGAAATTTGCAGAAACTCCAGAAATTGCTGCAGTATAAACAATATCGTTAGCATCAGATTCAATAATCATTTTCCTATAATCTTCTGGAGCTTTACTTTCTTTAGTGTTGATGAAACGTGTACCCATATAAGCTATATCAGCACCCATCTGTAATGCTGATGCAATATCTTTTCCATTACTGATACAACCAGACAGTAAAATTGTCTTATGAAAAAACTTTTTTATTTCAGCTACAAAAGGCATTGGGTTTAAAGTACCAGCATGTCCTCCAGCACCTGCACAAACTAAAATTAATCCATCAACTCCAGCTTCAGCTGCTTTTTCTGCATGTCTTTTTTTGATAACATCATGAAATACTAAACCTCCATAAGAGTGTATAGCTCCGACTAGTTGAGGTACAGCTCCTAGAGAAGTTATGATAATTGGTACTTTGTGTTTAATGCATATTTCTAAATCAGCTTTGACTCTTGGGTTAGTTTGATGAACAATTAAATTAACTCCAAAAGGCGCAGCTTTTTTTCCAGTTTCTTTTTCAAATAAATCTAAAGCACTTTTAATTTCGATTATCCATTTTTCAAATCCTTCTGTGGTTCTTTGATTTAATGCTGGAAATGTTCCAATAATTCCATTTTTACAACATTCAATAACAAGTTTTGGACCTGAAATCAAGAACATTGGAGCAGCAATTACAGGTAGAGAAAGATTTTTAAAAATATTAGTTTTTGTCATTAGTAAATTTTATAAACTAAATATAATGAATTTTTTATATCACGTAATTCTTAATAAATTATAATTTATTTTAGATTATAATCAATATTAAGGCTTTATATTATTAAATCAACAAAATATTCTTAGACATATCTTTAAAGAAGAGAGCTTTCTTATATTTGCTCTTCAATTGTTAAGGAGTATGGCCGTAAAACCAAAATTAGAGCGTTTCAAACAAAATGTATTATCTAAGTTTCAGATATACAATAGTATTTTTATGACACTGCCTTTTGATCAAATTACCAAAACAGGTGTTTTATTGCCTTTGTTTAGGGAGACATGCGAAAAAGGTTATAATGCTGGTGAAAATCCCACAACAATTGTTGAGACATTTTTTCAGAAATATCAAGCAAGACGTACCAAAAAAAGTCAGATAAAATTGTTATTCCGTTTTATTCAATACATTGAACGGCAAGTTGTTTTGTTTGATGCTATTGAAGATGCAGCATTTCCTGTTATTAATAATATGGATGGTATTGGAACTCTAAGAAGTTTGAAAGAAAAAGCATTTTCGGAAAATAAAATTGAAGAGCTTAAGGCTTATTTAGATGAATTTAAAGTTAGAATTGTTTTAACTGCTCATCCTACTCAGTTTTATCCAGGTTCAGTTTTAGGCATTATTACGGACTTGACAGAGGCTGTTAAAGATAATGATATGGAGCGTATCAATAATCTTTTAGCACAACTTGGTAAAACACCTTTTTTTAAACATAAAAAGCCCACTCCATTTGACGAAGCAGTTAATTTGATATGGTATCTTGATCATGTTTTTTATAATTCATTCGGGTCCATTTTTGATTACATTCAGCAAAATATATATGATAGTAAATCAATTCAAAACGAAATAATAAATATTGGATTTTGGCCTGGTGGTGATAGAGATGGAAATCCATTTGTACTTCCAGATACAACATTGAAAGTAGCTTCGCTTTTGAAACAAACATTAATTAAAAATTATTTAGCTGATTTAAAAAAGTTAAAAAGAAAGTTAACCTTCAAAATTGTTGAGGATAAATTAGGAATTTTAATTTCTGAAATTAGTAAAAGCATTTCAAATCCTTCAATGTTTGATTTTGATTTTTTTGTCAGCGAGCTTAAAGATATCAAGAAGATTGTTGCTAAAGATCATCATTCTATATATCTAAATGATATAACTAGTCTTATAAATAAGACTCAGCTTTTTGGATGTCATTTTGCAACACTTGATGTAAGGCAAGACAGTCGAATTCATCATACTGTTTTTTCAGGAATTGTAGATAAATGTATTTCTCAAAATAATGGTATTTTTCCTGAGAATTATAATTCTTTAGATGAGGCGTCTCAAATTGACATCATATCTAATATAGATGCAACTCTTGACATATCAATTTTTGATGATGAGTTGGTTTATAATACTTTGAAAACTATACAAGTTGTAAAGGAAATCCAATCAAATAACGGTGAGCTTGGTGCTAATCGATACATTATCAGTAATAATCAAACTGCTTTAAATGTAATGCAATTATATTCAATGTTAAAGTTAGTTGCGTTTAATGAAAAATTAACAATCGATATAGTTCCGTTATTTGAAACTGTTACTGACTTAGAAAATGCTCCAATGGTTATGGAGCAGTTATACAACAATAAAGCATACAAAGCTCATCTCAGATCAAGAGGAAAAAAACAAACTATAATGCTAGGTTTTTCTGATGGTACAAAAGATGGTGGTTATTTTATGGCAAATTGGGCAATTTTCAAAGCTAAAGAAGCATTGACAAGTATTTCAGAAAAATATAATATTGATGTTGTTTTCTTTGACGGTCGTGGTGGACCACCTGCTAGAGGAGGTGGTAAAACACATCAATTTTATGCTTCGTTAGGTCCAACTATACAGGACAGAGAAGTTCAACTTACTATTCAAGGTCAGACAATTAGCTCAAATTTTGGTACTCCTGATTCATCCAAGTACAACTTAGAACAATTAATAAGTTCAGGGTTGTCAAATAGGCTTTATTTGGGAGACAATGTAGGATTTTCGAACTCTGATAGATCTACCATGAATGAATTAGCTCAGTTAAGTTATAAAGCTTATCAAAATTTTAAGGGGCATTCTAAATTTATTCCATATTTGGAAAGAATTAGTACTTTGAAATACTATGCTAAGGCAAATATTGGAAGTCGACCATCAAAACGTTCAAAGTCAGACAAATTGATTTTTTCAGATTTAAGAGCTATTCCGTTTGTTGGTTCATGGAGTCAATTGAAACAAAATGTTCCTGGTTTTTTTGGAGTTGGGACTGCAATTCGTGCTTTTGAATCTAGAGGGGAATTAAATAAAGTAATTTCCTTGTATAACAATTCTAGTTTTTTCAAAACATTATTAGAAAATAGTATGATGTCCCTTAGCAAATCCTTTTTCCCTTTGACAAAATACATGGCAGAAGATGAGGAATTTGGTGAATTTTGGACAATTATTTATAATGAGTACAAGCTTACTTATGATTTACTTTTAAAGATAACAGGTTACAAAACCTTGATGGAAAATGAGCCTAGTGGAAAAGCCTCGATTGACGTTAGAGAGTCAATTGTCTTGCCTTTAGTCACTATTCAGCAATACGCGTTGAGGAAAATTCAATCCCTCCAAAAACAGAAAAACATTGATAAAGATCAAATACAAGTTTTTGAAAAGATTGTAACTAGAACGCTCTACGGAATTATTAATGCAAGCCGTAATTCAGCATAGTGCAAAAAAAAGCTCGAGAAACATTAACGCTTCCCAAGCTTTTCCTAATCACAAACAAAATTATATTAATATTTTTAGAATGAGTAGATTGCTGCTATTGTAAATGCTGCTAATGAGTCAGTAGCTAATCCATCATTGTCTGTATATGGCTCTAACTCTGACCAAGAATCTAATCTGATTTCTGGCTTAATTGTTAAATTTTCTACTGTGTAACTTCCTGTTAAAGTTGTAGAGAATACACTTGGAAGATCATCATCTGAATCATCGTGTAATCCAAATAATTCTCCTCTTAAACCAACAGCAAAACTGTCTGAAACAGTGTATTGAGGATAAAGAGCAACTCCGTAAAATCCAGCATCATTACTAACTTGGTAAGCTGCATTTATTCCAATAAATAACTCGTCATCAACATCAAATCCACCAGTATAGTCAACTTCAAATCCAAGTACTTCATCATTGTCATAATACAGATTAAGGAATTGACCAGCATATCCAAACTGAGCTCCAAGAGCATAACCACCAGTAGTATTATTGTTAACATCTGTAGGGTTCATAATTGCTAGCATTAAGCTAGTTTCACCAAGAGTAAAGTCTCCTTTTAAACCTACCATCGAAAATGGTCCATTTGAAAACATATATGATGTACTGTAATTGAAATTTCCAGCAGGAGAAATAACCTCGTATCCTAGGTAAGTATTAAAACGTCCCATAGTTAAGGTAGTACCTTCAGTTACATTCCAATAAGCATATAGCTGATTTAAATTGTATCCACCTACAGCTGAATCTCCTCTAGGTCCAAAAACAACATCGGCAACTACACCTGTTGATTCAAGATCGTAAGAAGCGACTAAGTTTGCCATACCTAAAGCAAAGCCAGTCTCGTCAGCAAATGATGTACCAAATGAATCTCCTAAATCATCAGGTGATGTTATGTTAGTTTGATAATACGCATCAACAGTTCCTGAAATTGAAAGTGTTGGTTCTTCTTCCTGTGCAATTGCAAAGAAAGTAAATGAGGCTAATAATAATGTAAAAATCTTTTTCATAATTAATTTGTTAAATGGTTTTTGTTTGATTTTGCATCAAAACTATACTATTTTGTAATTAACCCATAATAAAATAGGGGTCTAAATATAATTTTTATCATTTTAATAAAAAATACCCCTGCTATTTTGAGGGTTAGCAAAATAAACTTTAAAAAATATGAATCTAATATTTTAAATAATATTTTATTACTTAATATTTCAATTGATAATCAAATTAAATTTTAGTTGTAAAAAACCATTATTAATTTTTCAAAAAACTCCACTTTATAATATTTAAAAAATATTTTTTTGGCTCTAAATTATTGATATCACAATAATGATATTGGTTTTTATTTAATCATAGATTTGTTCATATATTACGCTTCCAACCATTGTAAAAAAATCATAAATTAAGATATGTTACAAAAACAAGGAATGTATTTGCCAGAATTTGAACACGATAATTGTGGTGCCGGATTTATCTGCAGTTTAGAGGGTAAAAAGTCTAATGATATTATTCACAAAGCCCTTAAAATTTTAGAATGTTTAGAACATAGAGGTGCTGTAAGTTCTGATGGTAAAACTGGTGATGGTGCTGGAATACTTACAGATATTCCACATGAATTATTTTTAAAAAAATGTTCATTTAAAATTCCTGATTTTGGTAATTACGCTGTTGGAAACGTTTTTTTACCTAATAAGGTAAATCAAAGAACCTATTGTGAATCTATTTTTGAGAAACATTTAAAAGATCAAGGCTTGAAGGTTTTAGGCTGGAGAGTTTTGCCTGTTGATCCATCTGTTTTGGGAGATATTGCAAAAAAAACACAACCTTTTATAAAACAGATTTTTGTCTCTAAGTCTTCAACTTCCCAAGATGATTTTGAATTTAATTTAAAATTATTTATTTCTAGAAAAAAGGCTGAGCACGAAATTCTTAATTCAAAAATCTCTGAAGCGAGATTTTTCTATTTACCAAGTCTATCAACCAAGATTATTATATACAAAGGTCTTCTGATACCTGAAGATATAAAACTATACTATAAAGATTTAACCAATCCACTATTTATTACAAGACTAGCTCTTGTTCATCAGAGATTTTCAACAAATACATTTCCAACTTGGGACTTAGCTCAACCTTTTAGATATATGTGTCACAATGGTGAGATAAACACATTAAGAGGTAATGTATCTAGAATGATATCAAGAGAATCATTATTTGAGAGTGATCTTTTTGGTGATGAAATTAAATCTATACTTCCAGTTGTCCTACCAAACAAGTCTGATTCTGCATCAATGGACATGGTAGTTGAACTTTTGTTAATGACAGGGAGATCTCTTCCTGAAGTTATGATGATGTTGATTCCAGAAGCTTGGGAGAAAAATGAAGAAATGTCAAATATTAAAAAGGCATTTTATGAGTATAATTCATGTCTTATGGAACCATGGGACGGTCCAGCTTCAATTCCTTTTACTGATGGAAACTACATAGGAGCTGTACTTGATAGAAATGGCCTCAGACCATCTAGATATTCAGTAACTAAAGATGGATATGTAATTATGTCATCTGAAATTGGTGTTATTGAAATAGCTCCTGAAAATGTAGAGTATCATGGAAGATTAGAGCCAGGAAAAATGTTTTTAGTGAACATGAATGAAGGCAGAATTGTAAATGATGAAGAAATTAAAGAATTAATTTCTAAAAAATATCCTTACAACAAGTGGCTGAAAAATTTGATATACTTAAAAGAAATACCATACAATGATTGTCCAGTTTTTTTGAATGAAGAACCTCTTGAAAAACGTAAGGTTTTATTTGGTTACACACAAGAAGATATCAAAACAATAATACTTCCAATGGCAAATCATGCCAAGGAGCCAATTGGATCAATGGGAAGTGATACACCTCTTGCATTATTGTCTGAAAGGCCACAATTGATTTACAATTATTTCAAGCAACTTTTTGCACAGGTTACTAATCCTCCGCTAGATGGAATAAGAGAAGAATTAATAACTGATATTAGTCTTACACTTGGAAGTGATTATAATATTTTTAATATTGATGATTCACACTGTAAAAAACTTAAAATTCAAAATCCTGTTATTTCTAAGCAGGATTTAGATAAAATTAAAAGTTTTGATCATCCTAATTTTAAAATTTCTTCTATTCCAATACTTTATTCAATTGAAAAAGGACACAACGGTCTTGAAGACGCTCTTGAAAATCTTCTAAAAATCGCATCGACTAAGGTTGATCAGGGAGTCAATATTCTTATATTGTCAGATAGAAATGTTTCAATAGATAAAGCACCGATACCAGCTCTTCTAGCATGCTCATATGTAAATAGTGGTCTACAAAAACTAGGTAAAAGATCTAGAATTAGTATAATTATTGAATCTGCTGAACCACGAGAGGTTCATCATTTTGCTTTACTTTTTGGTTATGGTGCAAGCGCAATTAATCCTTACATGGTTAACGAAATAATAGAGGATGAGATTGTTAAAATAGATCCAAATTCAAATACAGAAGATGCTATTAAGAATTATAATAAAGCTGTTGGAAAAGGGATACTCAAGGTTATGAACAAAATTGGTATTTCTACCCTAAATTCATACAGAGGATCTCAACTATTTGAGTGTATTGGAATTAACACTCAAGTAGTGGATAGATATTTTCCAAATACCGCAACAAGAATTCAAGGTGTAGATCTTCATCAATTAGAAAAAGAAATTTCTAAGCGCTACAATCGTGCTTACATTCAAAAGAATATTGATGCAAATCTTGATCTCGAAATTGGAGGTCAGTATCGCTGGAGAAGAAATGGCGAGCATCATCTTTTCAATCCATTGTCAATAGCTAAATTACAAGACTCTGTACGTACAAATAAACCACAGAAATATAAAGAGTATTCCGAGATAATCAACAACCAATCAAAACAATTAATGACCATAAGAGGTCTATTTGAATTTACAAATTATGATCCCATTTCAATTGATGAGGTTGAGCCATGGACTAATATTGTCAAGCGATTTAAAACTGGAGCTATGTCATATGGTTCTATTAGCAAAGAAGCACATGAAAACCTAGCTATTGCTATGAATAGAATTGGCGGTAAAAGTAATTCAGGTGAAGGTGGGGAAGATCAAGAAAGATTTTATAAAGATTCTAACGGAGATTGGAAAAATAGTGCAATTAAACAAGTTGCATCCGGCCGTTTTGGAGTAACATCCAATTATTTGACTAATGCTAAAGAGATCCAAATTAAAATGGCTCAAGGTGCAAAGCCTGGTGAGGGAGGACAGTTACCAGGTCCAAAAGTAAACCCTGATATTGCTAAAACACGAAATTCTACTCCTTATGTTGGACTTATTTCTCCACCTCCGCATCATGACATCTACTCAATTGAAGATTTATCACAATTGATATATGATTTAAAATCTGCTAATCGAGAAGCAAGAATTAATGTTAAACTTGTTTCTGAAGTTGGAGTCGGTACAGTAGCAGCTGGAGTTGCTAAAGCCAAGGCTGATGTAGTATTAATTTCTGGTTACGATGGAGGAACAGGTGCGTCTCCATTGACTTCTTTGAAACACGCAGGATTACCATGGGAGCTTGGACTATCTGAAGCACAACAAACATTGGTTATGAATGATTTAAGAAGCAGGATAGTAGTTGAATGTGACGGACAACTAAAAACTGGTAGAGATGTTGCTATAGCATGTCTTTTGGGTGCTGAAGAATTTGGCTTTGCAACAGCTCCATTAGTAGCTTCAGGTTGTATAATGATGCGTGCATGTCATTTAAATACTTGTCCTGTTGGAATTGCAACTCAAAATCCAGAGCTAAGAAAGAAATTTAAAGGTAAACCTGAGCATGTTGTCAACTTCATGTATTTCGTTGCTCAGGAGTTGAGAGAAATCATGGCTAAACTTGGTTTTAGGACAGTAGATGAAATGGTTGGCAAAGTTGAAAAACTTGATCGAAATAAAGCAATTGAGCATTATAAATCTAAAGGTATTGATCTTAGTCCAATTTTGCATAAGGTTAATGTTGATGATAATGTGAAACTTCATAATACAACAATTCAGGATCATCAATTGGAGAAAGCTTTAGATTTTGATATTATTGATAAAGCTCATCCTGCACTTTTTAGAAAAGAACCTACGGTACTTGATTTTAAGATAAACAATGAAAATAGAGCTGTTGGTGCAATCTTAAGTAATGAAATATCAAAAATTTATGGAGCACAAGGATTACCTGATAACACATTAAAAATTAATTTTAAAGGATCAGCAGGACAAAGTTTTGGAGCTTTTGCAACAAACGGTTTAACTCTTAATGTTATTGGTAACACTAATGATTACTTAGGTAAAGGACTCTCTGGGGCTAAAATTTCTGTTCGTGTTCCAGATGAATCAACAATAATTCCTGAGAAAAATATAATTATCGGTAATGTAGCTTTATATGGAGCAACTTCTGGAGAAGTTTATATAAATGGTAAAGCCGGAGAGCGTTTTTGTGTTAGGAATTCTGGGGCAAAAGCAGTTGTTGAGGGAATTGGAGACCACGGTTGTGAATACATGACTGGAGGTGTTGCTGTAATCTTGGGAGATGTTGGGCGTAATTTTGGTGCTGGAATGAGTGGTGGTTTAGCATATGTTTATGATCCTGATAAGAAATTTTCTAAAAAATGTAATAAAGAAGGTTTGAACCTTGATCCTGTTACTATTAAAAAAGACATAAACGATTTAAGACAATTAATCGAAAATCATTACAATGCAACATTAAGTCCATTAGCGCAACATATTTTAGAAAAATGGGAATCATCATTAAATCATTTTGTTAGAGTTTTCCCAGAAGAATATAAACAAGCTTTGATTAGATTAGAAAAAGAGAACCTAGTTAAAAAATAATAATATGGGAAAAGTCACTGGTTTTATGGAATTTAAGCGCGTGGATGAGTCTTACACTGAGGTTGACCAGCGTTTAAAAAATTATAAAGAATTTACAATACCCCTAAAAGAAAAAGAACTTAAAAACCAAGGTGCTCGTTGTATGGATTGTGGTATTCCATTTTGTCACAGTGGATGTCCATTGGGTAATCTGATTCCTGATTTCAATGATAATGTATATAAAGGAAATTGGGAAAAAGCAGCAAAAATTCTGCACTCTACTAATAATTTTCCAGAATTTACAGGCCGTTTATGTCCTGCGCCTTGTGAACAAGCCTGTGTTTTAGGTATAAATGAAGATCCAGTATCAATTGAAAATATAGAAAAAAATATTGTTGAAATTGCATTTGATAAAGGATGGATTAAAGCTCAAAAACCAGCCTCTAAGACAGGTAAAACAATTGCAATAGTAGGCTCAGGTCCCTCAGGTTTGTCTGCAGCTCAGCAGCTTAATCGAGCTGGGCATTCAGTAACAGTTTTTGAAAAAGATTCAAAAATTGGTGGATTACTGAGATATGGTATCCCTGATTTTAAATTAGAAAAGAAAATAATTGACAGGCGTATTTCTATCCTTAAAGAGGAAGGAATATTATTCAAGACAAATACAAATATTGGTGTTGATATTTCGGTTGATTCTTTAAAATCTGACTTTGACGTTATTTTATTATGTGGTGGAGCAGCAGCAAGACGCACACTACCAATAAAAGGCTCAGATCTAAATGGTGTTGTACAAGCTATGGATTTTTTAAAATTAAACAATGAGTATGTTGATGGCTTAAGAGAATTTGGTGATTTAATTTCAGCTAAAAATAAAAATGTAATTGTTATTGGTGGAGGAGATACTGGATCAGATTGTATTGGAACATCCAATCGTCATGGCGCTTCATCGGTTACTAATTTCGAAATTTTAAATAAACCCTCTGAAGGTAGACCTGCTGATCAGCCTTGGCCATTTTGGCCCATGAAAATGAAAACAAGTTCTTCTCATGAAGAAGGAGTTAAACGTTATTGGAGTATCTCTACAAAAGAATTTCTAGGAGACGAAAATGGAAATTTAAAAGGTTTAGTAACTTGCGAAGTTGAATGGATTTACAAAAAAGGTGAGAAACCAACACTGAATATAATCCCGGGAACTGAAAAAAATTGGCCTTGTGAATTAGCTCTTTTAGCTTTAGGTTTCACTGGACCTGGAACTTCAATTGTTGATCAATTAGGACTAGAAACAGATTTTAGAACTAATATTAAGGCTTCAACATCTGATTACAAAACCAATATTCCAGGTGTATTTGCAGCTGGAGATATTAGAAGAGGTCAGTCTCTAATTGTTTGGGCTATTTCTGAAGGAAGACAAGCGGCTTATCATATTGATAAACATTTAATGGGAGATTCTAATCTCCCATTAAAAGATGATAATGATTTGCCAAGGCTTTAGCAGATTTAGTCACAAAATTCTTCGAAATATTCTTGCATAGCATCCTCAGATTCTATTACAATAACTATTGTCTCTTCGAGTTCTTCATTATAAAATTCAACTGATACAGGGTAAACTAATTCAAAATCAGCATCACATTCAAAACTATTACAGTTTTCTGAATACCACTGTTCGATTAAGATCATTAATTCTTCTTC
>JAYNFX010000031.1:14435-19143 GCA_038106885.1 Flavobacteriaceae bacterium
AGGGTATACTATATCAAAACAATCATTATAAAATAAATCACCCTCATAGTTACCATTATCTACATCACAATTATCTAAAAAGTCTTCACTTGTAAACCCATCATGTGCGGCGTAACAATCATTTGGATAAACTATAATCATGTCTTCTCCATACATATCAGTAATCAAAACACAAACTGGGTCATAAATCTCATAACACGAGCCATCTTCATCTGAATCAAACTCGCAATCATCCAAGAGGTTATTAAAATCTTCTTCATTTTCAATTATTAATACTTCCATGGAATCATTATCCTCGTCAAATATCAATACTTCGAATGGATATAAAATGTCACTTATATAATAATCATCATTGGATTGAATCAATAGTTCTACTAATTCATCAAGACTTTCTACTGTTTCGATGGAGTTATTGCTTATCTCAAAATCAATTGGGAATATAAACTCAAAACAAAAATCTAGAACCATATTTCCTGTAGGATTCTCACTGTAGTAAGCGTCACCCTCAGCATCAAATTGTCCCATTAATTCAGACATTGATCTGGTTAATATTTCGTTGGCACTGTTATTATTTTCATCGTTTAGGGTTGTTTCTTCGTTGTTATCACAGGAAAAAGGTAAAAAGAAGCAACACAAAACTGCTAATAGAACTATTTTTTTATGGAGTAAATTCATTTTAATTTATTGTTTTATTATTAATTATATTTTACAATAATTAAACCAAATCTAACTAAATATTTAATTTATTGCTATTGAAATTATGTTAATTTTAATTTAAAAGGAAAGTGTCTTAGACATTCTTATATTATGTTTGTTTAATAAAAACTTTGACTATGATAACCTTTTTAAATAAAACTATCTTTATTTTATTTTCCATTTTTTATATATCAAGCAGTATAAATTTTAAAGATGATTTTCAGGGTAAAGCTACATACGTATCAAAGACTAAAATGGAGCTTGGAAGTTGGGGGGCAAGAATGAGTGAGGCTCAAAAAAAGCAGATCGCAGCTCGATTAAAAAATAGACTAGAAAAAGAATTTACTTTGGTATTCAACAAAGAAGAGTCACTTTTTGTTGAGGAAGAACAATTAGATGCAATTTCTGGTGCCACTGATTCTTGGGGTAAAAATTTTGCTGCTGGAGAAAATTATAAAAACGTAAAATCAAATACTCAAATTCAACAGCAAGAATTCTATGGAAAGAAATTTTTAGTTAAAGATAATCTTCAAGATATCCAATGGACATTACTTAATGAATCAAAAAAGATTGGGAACTATACTTGTTACAAAGCAAAAACATTTTTACCAACTGATGATTTACAGTGGTATTCATTTTCGTGGAGTAGAATGCGCAGTAGTTCTGATAGTGATCAGTCTGAAAATGATTCACAAACCGATATTACTGAAATTGAAGCGTGGTACACTCCAGAAGTGCCAGTGCGCCATGGCCCATCAGAATATTGGGGTCTTCCAGGACTTATTTTAGAACTTAGTGCAGGTCAAACGACTATGTTATGTACAAAAGTTGTTATAAATCCTATTGAAAAGATTGAAATTGAAGCTCCAAGAAAAGGGACTGAAATTGATAAAGATGGTTATCAAGATCTTATACAAAAGAAAATGGCTGAATTCAGAAATAATCGAATGAGAAGGTAGTTTTTTCTCAAACCTTATAATCAATTAATTCTTTATTATTAAGTTTGCTCTTTAACTAACCAGAGTTTTTAAATGTTCAAAAATAATTTGTTATTGATTTCACTTTCGCTAGTGATTTTTGTTAGTTGTAAAGGAGACGTTACCCATAAAAAGAATCAATCTCCTAAAAATATTATACTCTTAATTAGCGATGGAGCTGGACTTTCTCAAATTTCTTCTGCATATTTTTATAAAAATGAACCTGTTAATTATTCTCGTTTTAATGATATTGGTTTGATTGAAACTTTTTCATCAAATGAAGATATAACTGATTCTGCTGCAAGTGCCACTGCTTTTGCAACAGGAGAAAAAACGTATAATGGAGCAATTGGTGTTTCAAAGGACTACAAACCAGTCAATAATTTAATTGAATTAGCATCTTTAAAAGGAGTAAAAACTGGTCTTGTTTCAACTTCCTCAATTACACATGCAACTCCAGCGTCTTTTTTTGCCCATACAATCAGTAGAGATTTTGAAGATGAAATTGCAATGCAGCTTTCCAAATCAGAGGTTGATTATTTTGCTGGAGGCGGAATGAATTTTTTTGAAAACAGAAAGGATAATATCAATGTCATTGATACGCTAAAATCAAATGGTTTCTCAGTAAAATTAGATAGACTTGATCTATTCGATAATATTGAAAGTAATAATAAACAATGTTTTATTTTAGCTGCAGATGGAATGCCTAAAATTTCTGAAGGAAGAGGTAGTTTTTTAAAAGATGCAACTATGTTAGGTGTTAATTTTTTGAGTAAAAAAAATAAACCCTTTTTTATGATGTCTGAAGGATCCCAAATTGATTGGGGAGGTCATGATAATGATTTTAATTATTTAATTACAGAGTTAATTGATTTTGATGAAATGATTGGTGCAGTTCTTGATTACGCCGAAAAGGATGGGGAAACTTTAGTTATAGTGACTTCAGATCACGAAACAGGCGGTTTAGCTTTGGTAGGAAAAAAATATGTTCAAAAAAATAATTATTCAATTGATTATAATGACTTAGACCCAGTTTTTTCAACAAGTGGGCACTCAGCTACTTTAATACCTGTTTTTGCTTATGGTCCAGGTTCTGAAGAATTTAGAGGGATTTATGATAATACAGATATTTTTAATAAAATATTGAAAGTAACTAATTGGGGTAATTAAAAAACAATAAGGGTAGTAATAAATATTAATCCTCCTACAACCATTACAATTAAACTAAATGGCAAAATATCTTTAGCCTTTAAACCTGTGATGGCTAGTAGAGGTAATGCCCAAAAAGGTTGAAGCATATTTGTCAGTTGATCTCCGTATGCTAAAGCCATAATTACTTTTTGAATTGGAACTCCTAAATTAATAGCAGCATCAATTATTACAGGACCTTGAACAGCCCACTGTCCGCCACCACTAGGCACTAATATATTCACTATTCCAGCACTTATTAAAGTATAAATTGGTAATGTTGTTTGATTGGATATTGAAATAAAAAAGTCTGACATCAATAAGACTAACCCACTTTCTTTCATAATACCCATTATACCAAAATATAGAGGGAATTGTATTAAAATTCCAGCTGCGCCACTTATTGCATTTTTTAAAGCTGATAGGAAAGAAGTAAAATTTTGGTGCATAATTATACCAAATCCAAGCATTAATAAATTCAATATGTTTGGCGAAACTTCAAGACTTTTGATTTTATCAATGTGTACATAAATTAAAGTTATTAAAATAAACCCCCCAAATATATATGCAGCAGCCTTTGATTTATCAATATTTAAATAAATATCAGTTTGTTTTTTTGTTAAATCTCTATCATAAATTTCAAGTTCAAAGTCAGCAGGTTTAACATACTTATTAATTACCCAAAATACTGTTGGTATGATAAGAAAAATCAATCCGTAGGCAACTAAATTAGCAGTACTAAAAACAGTTTCATTCAATCCAATTGTACCAGGTAAACTATTTATTATGCTATTATCAGTAATACCGTTCATCAGTTCTTTAATATGATTCTTTTCTGAGGCTTTTATCGGAGCAGAACCACTTATTCCACCATGCCAAATCATTAAACCTACATATCCTGCAGCTCCCAATAAAGGATAATAAATTTCAATATTATTTTTTTTACAATGTTCTCCGATAGTTCTTGCAAATATTGCACCTAAAATTAGGCCAAATCCCCAGTTAAAAAATGCTGCAAATAATGTAATTATAGATAAAATAACTACTGCTTGTGACGATGATTTAATTCTATTTGTTAATTTATTGATCAAAAAATTGACCGGTGGACTAAGCACCAGTATATGTCCAAGAATTAAGATTAATATCATTTGATAGGCAAAGACCAATAGTGAATTATTCCACAACCCATTTTCCCAATATGAACATATTTCTAATAAATATGCTGTTTTGCCCTCTGTATTGGTGAATATAAAAGCCGAAACAATTGTTAGAAATGTAAGGCAAACCGCAATAGTAAATGAATTTGGTATATAAGATTTAAATAATTTTTCTATGTTATTTAAAATCCTCATACTGTAATAATTAAATTTTAATTATTGTTTTATTATTTTAAATGTTGAGGTAACACCGTTATTTTCAATTTTAATAATATAAATACCTTGATTCAGTAAACTAAGGTCAACTATGTTAGTGTTATTAACTTTTATTAAATTTTGACCTAATAATGATAAGATCTCTACTGAGTAATTTACGCTATTACCACTAATAAATAGTTTTTCCTTTACAGGGTTTGGATAAATTTTTACATTATCAATATTGTTATCAGAATTTGAAAGACTATTACTATTAACAGAATTAGGACTTCCATTTTCATTAATGCAATCCCAATTTTCAGCAATAGCATTATCTAATTGGACTTCAATTAATTCTAAGCTATTTCCTGTTCCATCGGCACAAGTTGGCCATGGAGAATCCGATGAATAGTTAACCTCATCAATTATATTGTTATTGGAATCGTACAATCTGACCGAATCATATCTTCCGAGTCCAAATCCAAGTTCTCCGAT
>JAYNFX010000032.1:0-18213 GCA_038106885.1 Flavobacteriaceae bacterium
ACAAAGAATTTAATGGTATATGTACTAATTTTTTTGTCTCAAAAAAGGGATCTTTAAAATATTTACTTAAATCATAAATAGTCTTAATAGGGTAGGATTTTAATTCATTTTGTAGGTCACCACCCTTTAGATATAGAATTCCATTTTCAATATCGTGAGTACTTTTTGTCTTAATATTTTTTTTTACCCACTCAACAAAGACGGGCATTCTTGTCACTGCTCTACTAACTACGAAGTCATACTTCTTATTGATGATATTCTCAGCACGAATTTGTTCGCATGTCACATTTTCTAATTTTAACTCATTTACTATTGAGTCAACAACTTTAATCTTTTTTCCAATACTATCAATAAGATGAAAATTTGTTTTTGGGAAGAAAATTGCTAGTGGGATACCTGGAAACCCTCCTCCAGTACCAACATCTAGAACATGTGCTTGAGGTTCAAATTTTACAACTTTAGCAATAGATAATGAATGTAAAATGTGCTTTAAATAAAGAAAATCAAGGTCGCGTCTTGAAATAACATTAATTTTATCATTCCAATCATTGTATAGCGAACCTAATAGCTCAAATTGCTTTTTTTGGGTAATACTTAAATTTGAAAAATTTTCAAGAATTAAATGCACTGAATGTTATTTCGACAAAAATAGTTATAAATTTCATAAAAAGAGGCTTGCATTTACAGTCAGATTAATTAATTAATTATATTTGATAACTAATTAAATTTCATGATAAAACCTACAATAAAATTTCCTAGAAAAGATTCTGCAAATTTTTTTAAAACTCTAAATTCTAGAGTAAATAATTATTTCAAGGAAAATAATATTAAACGAACAGGAAATTGGAAAATTTGGCTAAAAACTATTATAATGTTTATATTATTTTTAGCCCCTTATTTCATTATTTTATTGTTTTCAATTCCTGGATGGGTTCAGTTATTATTAGTTTTAGTTATGGGTATTGGTATGGCTGGTGTTGGGATGAATGTAATGCATGACGGTAATCATGGATCATATTCAAAAAAATCTTGGGTTAACAAACTTATGGGAAGTAGTATCTACATATTGGCTGGAAACGTATACAATTGGAAAGTTCAACATAATGTCTTGCATCATACATATACAAACATTCATGGCCACGATGAAGATTTAGATGCTGGTCGCATATTAAGATTTACAAAACATGCTAAATGGAGATGGTATCATAAGTTTCAACACTATTATTCAGTATTATTATATGGACTTTTAACCATTAATTGGGCTATTACAACTGATTTTCTACAAATGAAGCGTTACATGAAAAGAAAATTAGCACATGGTAAATTTCCAAATCCATTTGTTAACTGGAGTACTCTAGTTTTTACAAAAATTTTATATATGAGCATTTGGATTGTTATTCCAATATTAGCTTTGAATTTAGTTTGGTGGAAGATATTAATTGGATTCTTTTTAATGCATTACACAGCTGGATTAATATTAAGTATAATATTTCAACTAGCACATGTTATGGATGAGGCTGATATGCCTTTACCTAAAGAGGATGGAACACTAAAAAACACATGGGCTATTCATCAGCTGATGACAACAGTTAATTTTTCACCAAAAAATAAACTTATTAGTTGGTTTACAGGAGGATTAAATTACCAAGTTGAACACCACATTTTCCCAAATATTTCACATATTCACTATTCAAAAATTGCTGAAATAGTAAAAAAAACTGCAAAAGAATTTAATCTACCATACAACGAATTTAAAAGTACAAGAAAAGCAATAATTGCGCATTTTAGCTATCTAAAGCTTATGGGTACAAAACCTATTTTAAAAGTCTAAATAACAAATATGAACCTACAACTTTCTGAAAGAATTTTAAACATGTCAACTTCTGCAACTTTAGCTATGGCTGCTAAGGCAAGGGAGCTTAAAAGTGAAGGAAAAGATATTATTGGCTTGAGTCTTGGAGAACCCGATTTTAACACTCCTGATTTTATTAAAAATGCGGCAAAACAAGCTGTAGATGATAACTATAATTCATACACTCCTGTGGATGGTTATGTTGAATTAAAACAGGCAATAATCAAAAAGTTCAAACGTGATAACAATATTGATTACAACTTATCACAAATTGTAGTTTCTACTGGTGCAAAGCAATGTTTAGCTAATATTGCTCTTGTACTACTAAATAAAGGAGATGAAGTGATTTTGCCTTGCCCGTACTGGGTTAGTTACGCAGATATTGTAAAATTATCAGAAGGCACTCCAATTGAAGTTAAAACTTCAATTGAAACGAATTTTAAAATGACACCATCTCAACTTGAAGCAGCAATAACATCAAAAACAAAAATGATTTGGTTTAGTTCTCCTTGTAATCCAAGTGGCTCAGTATACAGTTATGATGAACTTAGAGCATTAGCAGATGTACTTAAAAAACACCCTAATATTTATGTTGTTGCCGATGAAATTTATGAACACATTAATTATGGGGACGGTCACGCCAGTATGGCTGAATTTGATGATATGTATGAACGTACAATTACAGTAAATGGAGTATCAAAAGCATTTGCAATGACAGGTTGGCGAATAGGATACCTAGGTGCTCCCGAATGGATCGCAAGGGCATGTAATAAAATGCAAGGTCAAATTACAAGTGGCGCTAATTGTATAGCGCAAAGAGCTGTAATAACTGCCCTTGAGGCACCTCCAACTAAAGTACAGTATATGATTGACGAATTTAAATCTAGAAGAGATTTAATTCTTAAGCTACTTTCTGAAATTAACGGATTTAAATGTAATATTCCTAATGGTGCTTTTTATGTTTTCCCAGATATATCTTACTTTTTTGGTAAAACTATCAAAGGTAAAAAAGTTACAAATGCAACTGACCTGTCGTTACTATTGCTAGAAGAAGCTTTAGTAGCAACTGTCACAGGGGATGCATTTGGAAACCCAAATTGTATTAGAATTTCATATGCTGCTTCAAAAGATCAAATAATTGAAGCTGTTGATAGAATTAAATCAGTTCTAAAATAATTCAATCTCTAGCGATTCCTCCAAAAAAATGGAGTAAATAAAATTAGAACTGTAAACAATTCTAATCTCCCAATAAGCATTAAAAATGACGACCACCACTTGCCTGCTGAGGACATTTCAGAGAAGTTATTAGCAGGCCCAAATTCACCAAGTGCAGGACCTACATTTCCTAAACTTGATGCAGCTACTCCTATTGATGATTCAAAATCAACTCCTATTATAGCAAATCCAAGCGCTCCAATTATAAATGATAGCATGTAAAGAATAAAAAATCCCAATATGTTAAAAACAATATCACCTGAAACTGTTTTGCTATTGTATCTTACTGGAACAACAGCATTGGGGTGTAATGAACGCTTAAATTCCATAAATCCATTTCTTATTAATAATAAATGTCTGACAACTTTTACACCACCAGAAGTGCTACCTGCTGAACCTCCTAAAAACATTAGTCCAAAGAAAAACACTAATAAAAAAGGAGTCCATGATGTAAAGTCAGCAGTTACAAAACCTGTAGTAGTAACTATGGAGATAACCTGAAATAAACCATGTCTTAATGAAGATTCAATTTCACCAAAAATCATTGGATGTGAAAAAACCATTGAATTTGAAATTGACGAATCAAAACAAATAAATATTACGGCAATAGCAGTAAAAATTAAAATGAATTTGACATAAAGTTTAAATTCTTCATCCTTAAAAATTTTATTAAAATTTCTTTTAAAGCCAAAGTAGCTTAAGACAAAATTTGTCCCTGCCAAAAACATAAATAAAATTATAATATATTGAATCAGCGGGGTATCATTCCAATATGAAATACTATTATTTTTAGTTGAAAATCCACCTGTGGAAAGCGTACTCATTGAATGGTTCAAGGCATCAAAAAAAGACATTCCAGCTAAATTTAAAAAAAGTGTTTCAGCTGCAGTATATCCAAAATATATGAGCCAAAGGCGTTTTGCGGTATCAGTTATTCTTGGATGAAGTTTATCAGTACTAGGTCCAGGTGCTTCAGCAGCAAAAAGTTGCATCCCACCTATTCCTAATAAAGGTAAAATTGCAATAGCTAAAACAATTATACCCATACCGCCAATCCAATGCGTCAAACTCCTCCAAAATAATATACCATTAGGAAGCGATTCTATATCCTTTAAAATACTTGACCCTGTGGTAGTATATCCTGAAATTGTTTCAAAAAATGCATTGGTGAAATTGGGTATGGAACCCGAAAAAATATAGGGTAATGTTCCTGAAAGAGCCATAACAATCCATCCAAAAGCAACAACAATATATCCCTCTCTTTTATTCATTTCTTTTGAATGCTTTTTTGTAAGTAACATTGATAATAAGCCTAAAAATGAAACAATAACACCTGATAAAATCAAACTCAATGTAATTCCATCATTGTATAAGAAACTTAAAATAGAAGACAGAAACATAAAACTGCCGTTAAAAAGCAGAAGAATACCAAAAAAATAAAAGATAATTTTAAAATTGAGTTTCATGTATTATGACTAATAAAATAAACTTTCAACTTTCTTTATTGACTGAGGCATACAGCAAACTACTACCCTGTCACCAGCTTGTATCTTAAAATCTCCTAATGCTATATATCCTTCGTTTTCTCTAATAACTCCACCAATAATAGCTGATCTTGGAAAATCAATATTTTTGATATGTAAACCACATACCTTAGATGCATCGTTAACTACAAATTCAAGAAGCTCTGCATCCATGTTTACCAATTTAGTCATAGCTACTACCTCCCCTTTTCTAATGTATCTAAAAATACTATTTGCTGCTAAAAGTTTCTTGTTTATCAATGTATCTACTCCAATGGAATGAGATAATGCAAAATAGTCCATATTTTCAACAAGTGCTATAGTCTTCTTAACTCCTTTAGATTTAGCTACTAAACATGACATTATATTAGTCTCAGAATTACCAGTAACTGAAATCAAAGCATCCATGTTACTAAAATTTTCCTCTTCTAAAAGTTCAATATTTCTTCCATCTCCGTTTATTACTAATGCATCTGAGAGCTGGTCAGCTAAATCAATAGCTCTTTCTTTGGACTTTTCAACAATTTTTATGTTAAAACCACTGTTAGTCAATTCTTCAGCACTAGTTGACCCTATTTGTCCCCCTCCTAGAATCATGATATTTTTAATTTGTGTTTTTTGTCTACCAGTAAGATTACACAATTCCTCATCACCTCCCTTGGAGGTTATAAAAACTACACGATCTCCTTTTAAAAAGACAGTATCGCCTCTTGGTATAACTGTAGCTCGAGAACCTTTTCTTTGAATTGCAATCGGTATAAAATGTATATCTGGTAAAAACTCTGCTGCCAATTTTACAGTTTTGTTTATTATTTCAGCTTCTTCAGAAAGGGTTAATCCCAGCATTGTTAAAGCACCATTTTCAAACTCATATGAATCATTAAAAACAGATTGACTCATAAGTAACTCAATCTCTGAGGCAGCTAATGACTCAGGAGAAATTAGTTCATCAATACCTAATTTCTCAAATTCTAGTTCTGATTTATTTTGAATAAATTCTGTATTAGAAATTCTTGCAATTGTCTTTTTAGCACCAAGTTGTTTTGCTAAAACACAAGAAGTAATATTAGAAGTTTCAGAAGAAGTTACACTTATAAATAAATCAGCATTAGAAATATTAGAAGATTTTAAAACAGAAACTGATGTTATATCACCTGATACAACTTTGATATCTAAGTGAGTTTCTGCATAATTTAATCTTTCTTTGTCTAAGTCAATCAGTATTATTTCTTGAGACTCGAATGATAAAAGCTTGGCTAAGTGAAATCCAACCTCTCCAGCTCCAGCTATTATAATTTTCATTAATTAAGTAATTAATTCATGCGCAAATATAGTTTATTTTTAGGGATTTGTTTTTGAATTGCATTTCTTTGCATAGCCAAAAAATCACCCTAATAATTATAAATGAATAAAAATATAACTCCATACAAGGACAGTAATCTTAGTAAAAAACAACAAATTGCCAACATGTTTGATACTATTTCTGGAGAATATGACAACTTAAATCGTGTAATATCGTTTGGGATTGATATTAAATGGAGAAATAAAGTAGTTCAAAAAGTTCGAGATCAAAAACCTAGTAATATTTTAGATATAGCAACAGGAACTGGTGATTTAGCAATAAATTTAGTAAAGACTGGAGCAGATAAAATAGTAGGATTAGATATTAGTAAAGGAATGTTGGATATTGGAAGAAAAAAAATAAAATCAAAGAAACTTTCTGAATTTATACAAATGGTAATAGGAGACTCTGAAAACTTACCTTTTGGGGATAATAGTTTTGATGCAATAACTGTAGCTTTTGGTGTACGAAATTTTGAAAATTTGGAAAAAGGACTTTCAGAAATACTTAGAGTTTTGAAACCAAATGGAATTTTAGTAATTCTTGAAACTTCTGTTCCAAAAAAAATACCATTTAAACAGGTTTACTTTGCTTACACAAAGCTTTTATTACCCCTAATAGGAATATTATTTTCAAAAGATAAAAAGGCATATGGATATTTAAGTAATTCTGCTGCTAAGTTCCCCTGTGGTGATGCTTTCAACAATATTCTAAGAAAAATTGGGTTTATAAATGTAAATGATGTACCTCAAACTTTTGGTGTAGCCACTATTTATGAAGCAACAAAAAAATAAATGATGAAACGGATTATAATTCTTTGTCTTATTTATTTATTTAGCGCAAGTGCTGAAGCGCAATTATTTACAAAAGAAAGAGTATTAAACAATGAAAATTTTGATAAGCCAAGATTATCATATGGCTATTACCTCGGACTAAATTCATATGACTTCAATATCGACTATAAATCAAATTTAAAAGATATCCAAGTAATTAAATCTACAGGCTTTAATGTAGGTTTAGTTGGAAATATCAGAATAAATGATTTTTTTGATTTAAGATTAGAACCCGGTCTGGTTATGTCAAATCGAACCTTAAGCTATAGCGGAACTTATTTTGAAGGCCTTATTTTTGATGAAAATGACACAGAAAGAGAAATTAGATCTACTTACATACACATTCCATTATTGTTAAAAATATCTACTAAAAGAATCAATAATATCAAACCGTTTATTGTCGCTGGAGCTTCAACTGCTCTGAACCTTTCAAGTAATCAAGATAATCCTGATGATAATAGCCAAGGAAATTTTAGGCTAAAAAAAAACAATATTTTTTATGAAATGGGTATTGGAATAGATATTTATCTCACGTGGTTCAAATTCACCCCCTCAATAAGAGGAGTATTCTCTCTAATTGATGAACATGTTAAAGATTTTGACTCAAATAGTCCTTGGACAAGGAATATATCTAAAATGCAAACTAGAGGAGTTTTTGTGAATTTTACATTTCAATAGTCCTTCTCTTGAATTCACTTAGCATTATCGCTACTGCGTTAGCTACATTTAAACTTTCTGTTTTTTTTATTTTGCCAAATCTTGGAATTGTTAATTTTATATTTAGAAGTTTGTGTAATTCGGGAGATATACCATTTGATTCATTACCAAAAATTAAAATACCCTTTTGAGGAAGTTCCTTATTGTAAATGCTATCTCCGCTTAAGTCAGCACCCATACTAAAGTCTGCCTTATTTAAACATTTTTCTAAATTTAAATAACTAATGTTTACTCTTGAATGAGAACCCATGGCGGATTGAATCACCTTAGGATTGTAACAATCAACAGAATCTTTGCTACAAATTAAATCTTTAATTCCATACCAGTCACAAAGCCTAATTATTGTTCCAAGATTTCCCGGATTATTTAGTTCATCCAAAGCTACTATTAGTTTAGAAAAATCAATTTTTTCTACTTTAGGTATTTTAAAAATCGCTAATACTGCATTAGGAGAAACTAATGAGCTAATCTTATTTAATTCAGAATTGTTTATTAAAACAAATTTATCTTCAAAGCTTGAATAACTTTTTGATGTTGAAAAAATATATTCTAATTCATATTTAGAGTTCAAAAACTCCTGAACAACTTTTAAACCTTCAGCAACAAAAAGTTTTTGATTCTGTCGCTGTTTTTTTTGTCTTAAAGATTGGATAAGCTTATAATGGTTTTTAGTTAACATCTAAAAAATGTACATTTGGTTATTATTTTTCTGACTATAAATCTAAATTTTATTTGTGTCTTGTTGAAGCAAACTATTAAAAAATTTATTCTACTATTCTTTAGCACATACATGTTCTTTGGATGTAATGCTGTTAAAAGAGTTAATAAAAACGAATTTCTTCTAAAAAAAAATACTTTCATAGTCGATGGGAAAATAATTAAGTCAGAAGAAATCTCAAGATTGTCATTCCATAATAAAAACAGTCATATTCTTGGAATTCCAGTTAGACTTCATATTTACAACTTGGCAAGACCTAACAAAGATTCTATTTTTGATAAATGGATAAACAAAAACAGTAAAAGAAAACAGCGCTATATTGACGCTTTTTCTAAAAAACAATTTCAAAAAATTAAAAAAACATCAATAGGTTTCAATAATTGGCTTTTAAAAACTGGTGAAGCCCCAGAAATATTAGATTCATTAAAAATCAATAAAACAAAACTAAATTTAGAAAGATATTATTTCTCTAAAGGATGGTTTGATAGAACTATTGACTATAAAGTTAATATTCATGGAAAACAAAGAGCATCATTAGAGTATGAAATTTTTAAGGGTGATCCTTTCAAGATCTTAGAAATCAAAACTGATATAAAAACAAAAATCTTAGATTCAATATATCATGCATCAAATAATCATTCATTTATCAAAAAAAATACTCAATTTGATATTACAAACTTTGAGAATGAAAGAAATAGACTTAACAATATTTTCAGAAACTCTGGTGTATATAATTTTTCACAGGATTATATAACTTTTGAAAATGACACAATAGGAAAGGACCACAAGGTTGATGTAAAAATAAACATACCAAATAAATTAATTAGGTCAGGTGATACTATTCTTCAAGAGCCTTTCAAGGTTTATAAAATCAAAGAAGTTAATATCTATACAGACGCAAGTTTTAAAAACAGAAGCAAGTTGAAAGCTGAAAAAATTCTCACTTTTAACGGTTTCAATTTTTATAATTACGTTAAATTAAAATATAGACCAAATTCAATTACAAATGCTTTACAAATAGCTAAAGGTAAGCTCTACAGTGATTTAGATAAAACAAGGACATATCGCTATTTAAATGCTTTGAACACTTTCAAGTATCCAAATATTGAATATGTTGAAAATGCAATTGACAGTACATTAATTACAAATATTTATTTAACTCCCAAAAAAAAATATGGCTTAGGTTTTGACTTTAATGTATCTCAAAGCAATATTCAAAAGATAGGATTGTCCTTTAGCTCAGGAATACTAATTAGAAATATATTTAAAGGTGCTGAAACCTTACAAATTTCAGCTCTTGGTGCTGTTGGAGCTTCAAAAGATGGGTCAAAAACTGAAGATCGATTTTTTGATATTAATGAATTAGGAACAGATATCAAACTTAATATCCCAAGACTATTCTTTCCATTAAATACCGAAAAAATTATCCCAAAGTATATGTTACCTACAACTCAGCTAGGTATGGGTTTTACTGGACAAAAAAATATAGGTTTAGATAAACAAACTTTTAATGGAAGATTAAGTTACAGTTGGTCACCAAAAAAAAATAGAACCACCAACTTTGATCTGTTAAATTTACAATACGTTAGAAATCTTAATCCTGGAAATTATTTTAATGTATATCAAAATTCTTTTAATAGACTTGAAACAATTGCACTTGACACATATCCGACGCCTAGTGATTATATAACTCAAAATAGTTTAGGAGAAGAAATTTTAGACATTAACAATGCCGATGATTTTATAAGTTTAGTTAGCAATGATTCAAATTTTCAGTTCTCTAACCCTGACGATTTTCAATCTGTTAGAAATATACGAGAAAGAAAAAATAGACTTACTCAAGACAACTTTATTTTGGCTAGTAATTTAAACTTAATTAAAGATAATCGTGAAAGTGCATTTGATAACGATTTTTCAATTTTCAGGTTTAAACTTGAACTAGCAGGGAATTTGCTAAATTCTGTATCAGATTTAGTTGGTTTTGACAAAAATGAAAATGGAGAATTTGAAATAAATAATGTAGCTTTCTCTCAATATGCAAAATCCGAAATCGACTATATCAAACTATGGAATCTTGGAAGAAATAATGTAATTGCACTTAGGACTTTTATTGGAGTTGCTATACCAATTGGTAACTCTAATACTATTCCATTTTCAAAAAGTTTCTTTGCTGGAGGGTCAAATGACAATAGAGCATGGACAGCATATAATCTTGGCCCTGGAAGATCTGACAATAACAATGAATTTAACGAGGCAAACTTTAAATTAGCATTTAGTTTGGAACATAGATATAAATTATTTAGTAAACTTGATGGTGCTTTTTTTATTGATGCAGGAAATATTTGGAATGTTCTGGATGATGTAGAAGATCCAAAAGCAATCTTTAACAGCCTAAAGTCATTAAATGATATTGCAGTTGGATCTGGAATTGGACTTAGATATGATTTTGATTTTTTTATTTTAAGATTTGATATAGGATTCAAAACTTATAATCCAACCTACCCAAAAAATCAAAGATGGCTAAAAGATTTTAATTTTAGCAATGCTGTTTATAATATTGGTATTAACTATCCTTTTTAGAAATAATTTGTTTGCTATAACGTTTTCGCACAAAAGTGAGAATTTCATTTGTTAAAATTTTAACAATTAGGAATTAATTTTAGTACTTTTGCGACAAACTAAAATCTACTAAATGAGTCACTCAATTAAACCTGGAGTTGCATCCGGAAATGAAGTTCAAAAAATTTTTAAATTAGCTAAAGAAAAAGGATTTGCATTACCTGCTGTAAATGTTATTGGCTCAAATACAATTAACGCAGTACTGGAAACAGCTAAAAAACTAAATTCCCCTGTAATAATCCAATTTTCAAATGGAGGTGCACAATTTAACGCTGGAAAAGGTCTTTCTAATGAGGGTCAAAAAGCAGCAATAGCAGGTGCAATAGCAGGCGCAAAACATGTGCACCAAATGGCAGAAGCTTACCAAGTTCCTGTAATATTACATACCGATCATTGTGCAAAAAAACTACTTCCTTGGATTGATGGTTTACTTGAAGCAAGCGAAGAATTTTATGCTTCTAATGGAAAGTCTTTATTTAGTTCTCATATGATTGATTTGTCCGAAGAACCTATTGAAGAAAATATAGAAATTTGTAAAAAATACTTACAAAGAATGTCTAAAATGGGTATGACACTTGAAATTGAACTTGGTATTACTGGAGGTGAAGAAGATGGTGTTGACAACAGTGATGTAGATGTATCAAAACTTTACACTCAACCAGAAGAAGTTGCCTTTGCCTTTGAGGAATTAAGTAAAATCAGTAATCAATTTACAATTGCTGCTGCGTTCGGAAATGTTCACGGTGTGTATAAACCTGGAAATGTAAAGTTAACTCCTAAAATTCTAAAGAATTCTCAAGAATTTATTTCAAAAAAATATAAAGTTGGTGAAAATCATATTGATTTTGTTTTTCATGGTGGATCAGGTTCATCAGTAGAAGAAATACGAGAAGCAATTAGTTATGGGGTTATAAAGATGAATATTGATACTGATCTTCAATATGCTTTTATGACTGGTATTAGAGATGATTTTAAATCAAATGGTAAATATTTAGAATCTCAAATTGGAAACCCTGAAGGTGAAGATATTCCAAATAAAAAATTCTATGACCCAAGGCGTTGGCTTAGAAAAGGTGAGGATGCTTTTAGTAAAAGACTCCAAAAAGCTTTTGAAGACTTAAACAATGTAAACACATTGTAAAAAAAAGCTTAAATTTGATTTTCAAAATTTAAATACTCATGGCTTGGTTCAAAAGAACAGATAAAGGCATACAAACTCCTACTGAGGCTAAACGAGATACTCCTAAAGGATTATGGTATAAATCACCTACAGGGAAAATCATTGAAACAGAGGAGCTAGAAAAAAATTTCTTTGTCAGCCCAGAAGATGGCTACCACGTACGAATTGGAAGTGGTGAATATTTCAGTATACTTTTTGATGACAAATTCAAAGAGTTAGACAAGAATATTAGTTCGAAAGATCCACTAAAATTTTCTGACAAAAAAAAATATACTGACAGATTAGAAAGCGCTCAAAAGAAAACAAATCTCAATGACGCAGTCCGTACAGCTGTTGGCAAATCCAAAGGGAAAGATATAGTTATAGCTTGTATGGATTTTCGATTCATAGGAGGATCCATGGGTAGTGTAGTTGGAGAAAAAATTGCCAGAGCTGCTGATTATGCACTGAATAAAAAAATTCCTTTAATGATTATCTCCAAATCAGGAGGTGCTAGAATGATGGAGGCTGCTCTCTCTCTGATGCAACTAGCTAAAACATCTGCTAAGTTAGCACAACTGGCTGATGCAGGGATTCCTTATATATCGCTTTGTACTGACCCAACAACTGGAGGAACAACAGCTTCATTTGCCATGCTCGGGGACATAAATATTAGTGAACCTGGAGCTTTGATTGGATTTGCAGGCCCTCGTGTTGTACGTGATACAACCGGAAAAGAACTCCCAGATGGTTTTCAAACTGCAGAATTTGTCCTTGAACATGGATTTTTAGACTTTATAACCCATCGTAAAGATCTAAAAGACAAAATTAATCTGTATATTGATTTAATTCAAAACCTTCCTTTAAGGCCATAAAACCTATTTAATAGTATTTTTTTATTTAAAATACCTATATTTGCCGCTCATTCCTGAAAATCAGGTATGCTACATAAAAATTATTTAAAAAAATATTGGAATGTATTTAACAAAAAAAATTAAAGAGGATATCTTTAAAAAACACGGTAAGGAAGCAAAAAATACAGGCTCTGCTGAAGGTCAAATAGCTTTATTTACATACAGAATTAATCACTTAACAGATCATTTAAAGAATAATAAAAAAGATTTTAATACTGAGCGATCATTAGTAAAGCTAGTAGGAAAGCGAAGATCGTTATTAGACTACTTGATGAAAAAGGATATATTAAGATACCGTGCAATTGTAAAAGAATTAGGTTTAAGAAAGTAATATTAAAGAAGAGGCTATACCTCTTCTTTTTTTATATATTTAACAACACTATAGAAGAAGCTAATTAAAAGTTTTTCATTGGTCACAACACATGTCAACACAAAAACCAATGTTTAATTAGAAAAAAATAAAATGATTCCAAAAGTATTTAAGGAGGTTATTGACCTCGGCGATGGAAGAGAAATATCCATTGAAACTGGGAAACTCGCCAAACAAGCTCATGGTTCAGTTGTAGTTCAATCTGGAAAGTGTATGCTGCTTTGTACTGTAGTTTCAAATTACAAACAATCAGATGTTGATTTTTTACCATTAACTGTTGATTACAGAGAGAAATTTGCTGCTGCAGGAAGATATCCTGGAGGGTTTTTTAAACGTGAAGCTAGGCCTAGTGATGGCGAAGTTTTAACAATGCGTTTAGTTGACCGAGTGCTACGTCCACTATTCCCGAAAGATTATCATTCTGAAACACAAGTAATGATTCAATTGATGTCTCATGACGAAGATGTAATGCCTGATGCTATGGCTGGATTAGCCGCATCTGCTGCAATTCAACTTTCTGATTTTCCTTTTGAATGTGCTATTTCTGAAGTTAGAGTAGGGCGTATCAATGGAGAATTCATTATCAATCCTACTAGAGCACAACTAGAAGAATCTGATATCGATATGATAATTGGTGCTTCTGCTGACTCTGTAATGATGGTGGAGGGTGAAATGGATGAAATATCTGAAGAAGAAATGACTGAAGCCATTAAGTTCGCACACGAAGCCATTAAAGCACAATGTGTTGCACAAGAGCGATTAGCTAAAGCATTTGGTAAAAAAGAAGTTCGTGAATATGAGCCAGAACGTACAGATGAAGATTTAGCACAGAAAGTTTATAACATGGCTTACGATAAAGTGTATGCGGTAGCTAAAGCTGGTTCTGCCAAACACGAAAGAAGCGCTGCTTTTTCTGAAATTAAAGATGGTATTATTTCTTCTTTTTCTGAAGAGGAACAAGAAGAATATGGATCATTAATTTCAAAGTATTATTACAAAGCTGAAAAAACGGCAATAAGAAATTTAACATTAGACGAAGGTATCCGATTAGATGGCCGAAAAACTGATGAAATCAGACCTATTTGGTGTGAAGTAGACTATTTACCATCTACGCATGGTTCGTCAATTTTCACTAGAGGTGAAACACAAGCGTTAGCAACCGTAACCCTAGGAACTTCAAGAGATGCAAATCAGATCGATATGCCATCTTTTGAAGGTGAAGAGCGTTTTTATTTACATTACAACTTCCCTCCTTTCTCTACTGGTGAAGCTCGCCCAATTCGCGGAACATCACGTCGTGAAGTAGGACATGGTAACTTAGCACAACGAGCACTTAAAGGAATGGTACCTGATGACTGTCCATATACGGTTCGTGTTGTTAGTGAAGTTTTAGAAAGTAATGGATCCTCGTCAATGGCTACTGTTTGTTCTGGAACTATGGCAATGATGGATGCCGGTGTTCAACTTAAAAAACCAGTTTCTGGAATTGCAATGGGACTTATTTCTGATGCTGATTCAGGAAAATACGCTGTATTATCCGATATTTTAGGAGATGAAGATCACCTTGGAGATATGGATTTTAAAGTCACTGGAACAGCAGATGGGATTACAGCTTGTCAGATGGATATTAAAGTTAAAGGACTATCATACGAGATTTTAGTCAAGGCGCTAAAACAAGCACGTGATGGAAGATTACATATATTAGATAAACTTACTGATACCATTGCTGTTCCTGCTCAGGATGTTAAACCTCATGCACCAAAAATGGTGACCCGAATAATTCCAAATGAATTTATTGGTACACTGATAGGCCCTGGCGGAAAAGTAATACAAGAACTTCAAAAAGAGACAGGAACAACAATTGTAATCAATGAAGATCCAGTAACTGAAGAAGGAATTGTTGAAATATTAGGTACAGATCAAGATGGTATTGATGCTGTTTTAGCAAAAATAGATTCAATTTTGTTTAAGCCAGAAGTCGGAAGTGTTTATGAAGTAAAGGTTATAAAAATGCTAGACTTCGGTGCTGTAGTAGAATATCTAGAAGCTCCTGGAAACGAAGTTTTACTACACGTTAGTGAACTAGCTTGGGAACGTACGGAAAATGTTTCAGATGTTGTAAATATGGGAGATGTTTTTGATGTTAAGTATTTTGGTATCGATTCTCGAACACGAAAAGAGAAAGTTTCGCGGAAGGCACTTCTACCTAAACCAGAAGGTTATGTAGAACGTCCGCCAAGAGATAAAAAGCCTAACAACAGAGGTCGTGACAACCGTCGTAATGACAGAAAACCAAGACGTGACTAAATTATTTTTAGTTGTTAATAATTTAAAAAAAGCCATTTTGAAATATAAATGGTTTTTTTTGTAACATTCTGTAAAACTTGAACGTATAATAATTGTGAATTGATTCTAAAACTCATTCAAGAACTATGAGACAGCTAAAAATAACAAAACAAGTTACAAATAGAGAAACTGCATCTCTTGACAAATATCTACAGGAAATTGGTAAAGTTGACTTAATAACTGCTGATGAAGAAGTTGAATTGGCCCAAAGGATAAAAGCTGGGGACCAAATAGCGTTGGAAAAATTAACTAAAGCTAATCTTCGTTTTGTTGTTTCAGTTGCTAAACAGTACCAAAACCAAGGACTAACTCTTCCTGATTTGATTAATGAAGGGAATTTAGGTCTAATAAAAGCTGCACAGCGTTTTGATGAAACAAGAGGATTCAAATTTATTTCTTATGCAGTGTGGTGGATAAGACAATCAATTTTACAAGCATTAGCTGAGCAATCAAGAATTGTTAGATTACCTCTTAACAAAATTGGATCCATTAATAAAATTAATAAAACATATGCTTTTTTAGAGCAATCGCATGAAAGACCACCAAGTGCTGAAGAAATAGCCAAGGAACTAGATATGACAATTAATGATGTCAAAGAGTCTATGAAAAACTCTGGAAGACACGTTTCTATGGATGCTCCATTAGTTGAAGGGGAAGATTCAAATCTCTATGATGTTCTTAGGTCTGGTGAATCTCCAAACCCTGATAAAGATTTATTACATGAATCTCTTCGTACTGAAATTGAAAGAGCTCTAGAAACATTAACTCCACGTGAAGCAGATGTTATAAGACTATACTTTGGATTAGGAAATCAACATCCTATGACACTTGAAGAAATAGGAGAAACTTTTGACTTAACTAGAGAAAGAGTTCGACAAATTAAAGAGAAAGCTATTAGAAGATTAAAGCATACCTCAAGAAGTAGGATATTAAAAACATATTTAGGATAACAAATAAACCCTCGTAAATTATCGAGGGTTTATTTTTTGATTATTTTTGTAATAAAAGTATATATGAGCTCACTTATAGCACCATCAATTTTAGCTGCAGATTTTGCAAATTTAAAAAGAGATATTGAAATGGTTAACTCCAGTGAAGCAGACTGGTTTCATATTGATATAATGGATGGGGTTTTTGTTCCAAATATTTCTTTCGGAATGCCAGTTTTAGAGGCTATAAAAAAGCATGCTAATAAAACAATTGATGTTCACCTAATGATTATTGAGCCAGACCGATATATCAAAAAATTCTCTGATTTAGGTAGTGACATTTTGACCGTACATTATGAAGCGTGCACGCATTTGCATAGAACGATTCAGGCAATTAAATCAGAAAATATGAAAGCAGGAGTTGCACTCAACCCTCACACTAATATTTCTGTTCTTGATGACATAATAAATGATGTTGATTTGGTTTGTTTAATGAGTGTTAACCCAGGATTTGGCGGCCAAAGCTTTATTGAAAATACATACAACAAAATTAAAGCTCTTAAGGATTTAATTAAAAGAAAAGGTGCATCAGCAAAAATTGAAATAGATGGAGGTGTAACATCTTCTAATGCAAAAAAACTAATCGAATTTGGTGCTGATGTTTTAGTAGCAGGCAGTTATATTTTCAAAAATGAGAACCCCACTAAAACAATTGATGAATTGAAAAAACTAACAATTTAGTTTTTTGAAATGTTCCAAATCAACAGACAAAAAAAAGGAGAAGATCTTATTATAGTCACCAATAAAACTGGTTCAACAAAAGCTGAAATTTCTCTAGATAAGGGTGGCAGTATTTCTAATTTATTTATAAATAACAAGCAAATAATAACAGATCTAGCTCCGCTAGATTATGAAAAAACTTATGCCTCATCGATAATGTTTCCTTTTGCAAATCGCATCAATAATGGAAAATATAATTTCATGGGAGAGGAATTTCAATTGCACTGTAATGAAAAAGAAAGCAATAATGCATTACATGGCTTGATTTACAATAAAAAATTTGACTTAATCAAAACTTTAATAAATCAAAAATTTGCAGAAATTATATTATCCTATAAAGTTATTAATGCTCACAAAGGCTTTCCTTACTCATTTGATTTAAAATTATCATATACAATTTATGATAGTTCAGTTAAGATTAGTCTAAATATATTAAATATAGGTGAAGTTAAATTTCCATTTACTGTTGGTTGGCATCCGTACTTTAGTATCAAAAACTTTGATAAAACTGAATTAATTTTTGATAGCACACAAAAGATAGAGTGTGACAACAGAAATATAACGACCAAAGTCTTGAAATTTAAATCTTCTAATCCCTGGGTTATTAAAAATCAAAAAATTGATGACGCTTTTCTAATCAAAAACAACACAGTAGTTTTGAAAACAGAAAACTATACAGCAAAAATAATGTCTTCAATTGATAATAATTATCTACAAATATATACACCGAAAAATCATAAGGCTATTGCAGTTGAACCTATGACAGGAGTGTCTGATAGTTTTAATAATGGTATTGGCTTAAGGCAATTAGACAAAAATGAAAAATATGAAGTTGATTGGTTACTTGATGTTGTAGCATAAAAAAAGGAGAACCAATTCCCATAAATCAATTCTCC
>JAYNFX010000033.1:0-17999 GCA_038106885.1 Flavobacteriaceae bacterium
ACAAAGGCTAAGGTATATTTTCAAGATAGATTTTGATGTATGTTTTCATTTTTAAGTGTATTTTTGTAACTAACTTTAATATCAATTTCCTTGGAATATTTTTCTTCAAAACATAAACTAGGTATTTTGGGAGGCGGTCAACTTGGGAAAATGTTGCTTTACAACACTAGGAAATTTGATATTCATACTTGCGTGCTAGATCCTAATAAAGACGCTCCTAGTAGGTTATCTTGTAATTCTTTTTATCAAGGAGATTTAATGGATTTTAAAAGTGTTTATGAGTTTGGAAAAAATTTAGATACACTAACAATAGAAATTGAAAATGTTAATGTCGAAGCTTTAAAGGCTTTAGAAAAAAATGGGATTAAAGTTTATCCCAGTTCAAAAACTTTAGGAATAATCAAAAATAAATCTAGACAAAAAAACTTTTACCAGAAAAATAATATCCCAACTGCAAATTTTGACACATATAAAAGTGTCTCAGAACTAAAGGACAATATTTTATCTAATAAGCAGCAACTACCTTTTGTTTGGAAAAGTACAGAGTTTGGTTATGATGGAAATGGAGTAAAAATTATTCGTAAAATTGATGATCTTAATTCAGTTCCCGATGTTGAGTGTATAGCAGAAGAATTAATTCCATTTAAAAACGAATTATCAGTAATAGTTGCTAGAAATCCTAATGGTGAAATGGTATCATATCCTGTTGTGGAAATGGAATTCCATCCAGAAGCTAATCAAGTTGAATATGTTCTTTGCCCAGCTAGAATTTCTGAAAGTATTGCAAATAAAGCAACTTCAATTGCTTTGAAAGTAGCAAAAGCGTTTAGCGATGTTGGTCTTCTTGCAGTAGAAATGTTTTTAACAAATGATAACTCTATTTTAATCAATGAAGTTGCTCCAAGACCTCATAACTCAGGACATCATACTATTGAATCTAGTTATACTTCTCAATTTGAACAACATCTTAGAGCTGTATTAAATTTACCTTTAGGTTCTACAAAAAATAAGTCTTGTGGTGTAATGGTAAATTTAGTTGGTGCTGAAAGACACAAAGGTTTAGTTCATTATAAAAATATTGATAAAATAATGGAACTTGAAGGCGTAACTCCTCACATATATGGAAAAAAGCAAACTCGCCCTTTTAGAAAAATGGGGCATGTTACAATAATAAACTCAGATATTGAAAAAGCAAGAGCAATTGCTGAACAAGTAAAAAAATCAATTAAAGTAATAAGTAAATAATATGGCAAAAATTGGAATTATTATGGGTAGTGACAGTGATATGCCTGTCATGAAAGATGCAATTGAAATTCTTAAAAGTTTTGATATTGAAATTGATGTAGACATTGTGTCAGCCCACAGAACCCCTAAAAAATTATTTGAATATGCAAAAAACGCTCACCTAAATGGTATTAAAGTTATAATTGCTGGAGCAGGTGGTGCAGCTCATCTTCCTGGAATGATAGCTGCTATCAGTCCTTTACCCGTAATAGGTGTCCCTGTTAAATCTAGTAATTCTATTGATGGGTGGGACTCAATACTTTCAATTCTGCAAATGCCTGGTGGTGTCCCAGTTGCCACAGTAGCATTAAATGGAGGTAAAAATGCTGGAATATTAGCTGCTCAAATTATTGGATCTTCAGATACATGCGTATTAGATAAAGTTAAACTTTATAAAGAGGGGCTTAAGATAAAAGTTGAAAAAGCATCTGAAAATTTAAAATCATAAAGTACTAAATTAAACTATGAATGTACTAAAAGCGCCTTTTAATACGCGCTACGAAACAGCACCATTCTCTAAAATCAGAAACATAGATTTTATCCCAGCTTTTGAAAAAGCAATTGCTGAGGCAAAAAAATCAATTGATATTATATCTTCAAATCCAAGTTCTCCAAATTTTGAAAATACTATTGAAGCCTTAGAATTTTCATCACTTTTTTTAGAACAAATTTCAAGCATATTTTTCAATCTCAATGCAGCTGAGACAAACGATGAAATTCAAAAAATTGCTCAAGAAATATCGCCAAAACTAACATCTTTTTCAAATGATATTACTCTAAATGAAAACCTTTTTTTTAGAATAAAAAAAATTTATGAAAGCAATTCAAAATCTGAATTAACTACAGAGCAAAAGACCTTACTCGAAAAAAAATATAAAAATTTTTTAAGAAATGGTGCAAACTTAAATTCATCTGAAAAAATAAATCTTAGAGATATAGACAAAAAACTTAGTGTTTTGAGTCTTAAATTTGGTGAAAATTTATTAGCTGAAACTAATAGATTTAGACTACATGTAACTAATAAAAATGACTTGGACGGTCTACCAGAATTTGCAGTTAACGCTGGAAAAACATTAGCCGAAAAAGAAAATAAACTAGGCTGGCTTTTTTCTCTAGACTACCCTAGTTATATACCGTTCATAACTTATATCAAAAACAGGGAATTAAGAAAAAAAATGGTATTAGCTTTTGGCAAAAGAGGGTTTTGTTCCGATAAATTTGATAATCAAGAAATAATACTAAACATTGTAAAGCTAAGACATAAACGTGCAAATTTACTTGGCTACAAAACTCATGTAGATTATGTATTAGAGGAACGCATGGCTAAATCTTCAAAAAAAGTAATTACTTTTTTGAACAAATTAAAAACAAAAGCACTTAAAAAAGCTAAAGACGAATTTATAGAGCTGAGTGCTTTTGCTAAAAAAATAGATGGTATTGATAAGCTTGAAAAATGGGATAATTCCTACTATTCTGAAAAACTTAAAAAAGAAAAATTTGATATTGACGATACTATTTTAAAGCCATATTTCAAACTAGAAAATGTTTTAGATGGAATATTTAAAATTGCTGAAAAATTATTTCAAATACAATTTACCAGATCAACTGAAATTGATACTTATCACAAAGATGTGTTCTCTTACAAAGTCACAAATAAGGTTGGCGATCTAGTAGCAATTTTTTACACTGATTTTTTTCCAAGACCTGGAAAAAGAAATGGTGCTTGGATGACATCTTTTAAGCCTCAATATGAATATAAAAAACATCGCCCACACGTATCAATTGTTTGTAACTTCACAAAACCCACAAAACATGAACCATCCTTATTAACTTTTAACGAAGTTAAAACATTATTTCATGAATTTGGCCATGCCCTACATGGTATGCTCGCAGATACAATGTATCCGAGCTTATCAGGTACTAACGTTGCTTGGGACTTTGTAGAACTTCCTAGTCAACTAATGGAAAATTGGTGCTACGAAAAAGATGCATTACAATTATTTGCAAAACATTATGAGACAGGTGAAGATATTCCAATGGAATTAATTGAAAAAATAAAACTAGCTGGTCAATTTCAACAAGGCATGCAAACCCTTCGACAATTAAGTTTTGGAATATTAGACTTAAATTGGCATAGCCATAATCCAAAAAAAATTGAAAGCGTAAAAAGATTTGAAGAAAAGATATTTTGTGATACTGAATTGTTCCCCTCTGTTGATCAAATCTGTATGTCTACAGCTTTTGCTCATATTTTTCAAGGGGGTTATTCTTCAGGATATTACAGCTATAAATGGGCCGAAGTATTAGATGCAGATGCTTTTGCTTATTTCAAAGAAAATGGAATTTTCAATAGGGGAATAGCCAACAGTTTTAAAACAAATATTTTGAGTAAAGGAGGGACAGAAAACCCAGAGCTTTTGTACAAAAAATTTAGAGGGAAAAAAGCATCTATTGATGCATTAATTGAGAGATCTGGATTAAAATAATGAACTAATCCATAATAAAAAACCCCACATAATAGGTATTCCCTCAACCCACAAAGCAGTAAAATTTAATTGTCTTTTTGAATTACTTTTACTTAGCATAAATGCTGTTATAATTAGAATAAAAAGGAATATAATTTTATATTGGATTAAGTGATTTTGAATTAAAAGTTCTAAAATGGCAATTATTATCAGAAAACAAAACCCTAAATATTTTGTATTTTTTACTCCAATAGTTTGTGGAATTGTTGATAGATTTAAATCATCATAACTTAAATCTCTAATTTCGAAAGGCAACATTAATACTACTACGAAGAGAAAGCGGGTAAAAAGAGTAATTAAATTTTCTTTAGAAAAGAAAATAGATGATTCTAGTAAAGGTAAACCTACAGATGTAAATGCCCAAACCAAGGCAATAATATAAACCTTGAGTCCTTTTATTTTTCTCAAACTTGGTGATTTTTCAAACGGTATTTCATAAGTAAATGTTATAAAACATAAAATAACAGCACTTAATTTCACAGACGATTTTAGCTGAAAAAATGAAAAAATGATTGTAATAAGACTCAAAAAACTTAGTAACTGAATCTCCTTAAATCGAGATGTTAAAGATCTATAATGAAATTTTGTAATTCCAAAATATTTAATAAAATTATATCCTAATACACTAGAGAAAAAAACAAATAAATAGAAATTTAAGGAAATATTTAATTTGTAAATAATTTCAGTTACCAAACACATTGATATGACTGACGCAGCTATGTGTAAACTACTATCTATATAAAATTTAATTAATTGTTTGATCAAATTCATTTGGCAAAAATAGAGAAAGTGTTGATAAGCTAAAAAATCAGTTAAAAACTTTAATTTTTAAGCAAAAAAAAGCTTGAATAAATCCGTAATTTTGCAGTAATCAAACAAATAAAAATATGAACCCAGATATTTTTTCTCATAGACATATTGGACCAACTGCATCTCAAATTAAAGAGATGTTAGAAGTAATAAATATTGAAAGTGTTGATAAATTAATTGATGAAACTGTTCCACAGAACATCAGAATAAAAGAACAAATAGAATTAGATCAACCAATGAGTGAACAAGAATATCTAGAACACATCCAAGTTTTAGGTAAAAAAAATAAAGTTTTCAAATCCTACATTGGAATGGGATATCATCCGTGTAATTTACCAGCTGTAATTCAAAGAAACATCTTGGAAAATCCTGGCTGGTATACTGCATATACTCCCTATCAAGCTGAAATCGCACAAGGTCGCCTTGAAGCTTTATTGAATTTCCAAACCATGATTACTGATTTAACTGGAATGGAACTTGCAAATGCATCTTTACTAGACGAAAGTACATCTGCTGCTGAGGCAATGGCTCTTCTTTATTCTGTAAGAGACAGAGCATCAGCCAAGGCTGGAATAGTGAAATTTTTTGTCTCTGACGATGTTTTACCTCAAACAATTTCTGTTTTAAAAACAAGAGCCATACCAATCGGAATTGAACTTGTAATCGGCAATGCAGAAGAATTTAATTTTTCAAGCAATTACTTTGGAGCACTTGTACAATACCCTGGTGCATCTGGTAAAATTATTAATCTTAAGTCTTTTATTTCAAAAGCAAAAGACAGCAATATTAAAGTTGCTGTATCATCAGACATTTTGAGTTTGGTTTTGCTTGAAGCCCCAGGAAATATCGGAGCAGACGTAGTTGTAGGCACTACACAGCGATTTGGTATTCCAATGGGATACGGTGGACCACATGCAGCTTATTTCGCAACAAAAGAAGCTTATAAAAGATATATACCTGGTAGAATCATCGGTGTTACTAAAGATATGGATGGAAATAGAGCCTTGAGAATGGCACTTCAAACTAGAGAACAACATATAAAAAGAGATCGAGCCACTTCAAATATTTGTACTGCTCAAGTTTTACTCGCAGTTATGGCTGGGATGTATGCAGTATATCATGGTCCAAACGGCTTACGCTATTTAGCTGAAAAAGTAAAAAAACATACTTCAATTTTAGCAAATTCTCTTGAATCAATAGGAATTAAACTTAAAAACTCAACATTTTTTGATACAATTCAAATCACCAATATTAATTCTGAAAAAATAAAACAAATTGCTTTAAAAAAAGAAATAAATTTTTATTATCCTGACAATAAAACAGTATCGATTTCGATAAATGAAACAACTAATTCTAATGATTTAAAAATCATTTTAAGTGTCTTTTCTGAAGCACTATCAGTTGGTGAAATTGAAAAAAAATCTGATAAAGAATATATTCCAAAAGAAAACTTAAGGACAAGTAATTTTTTAACAAGTTCAGTATTTAACAAATATCACTCTGAAACTGAGCTAATGCGTTACATAAAAAAGTTAGAGCGCAAGGATTTAGCATTAAACTACTCCATGATTTCTTTAGGTTCATGTACCATGAAATTAAATGCTGCGGCCGAGATGCTGCCCTTGAGCTGGTCAAACTGGAATAACATACACCCATTTGTCCCACAAGATCAAGTTTTGGGTTATAAAGAAGTATTGGATAGTTTACAAATACAATTAAATAAAATAACAGGTTTTTCTGGAACTTCTCTTCAACCAAACTCTGGTGCTCAGGGTGAATTTGCTGGCTTAATGACAATTAAAGCATATCATGAATCAAGAGGAGATGGGCATCGGAATATATGTATCATTCCATCTTCAGCTCACGGAACAAATCCTGCTAGTGCCGTAATGGCGGGGATGAAAGTAGTTGTAACTAAATCATCTGAAAATGGAAATATAGATGTCGAAGATGTTCGTGAAAAAGCAAAAATTTATAAAGATGACCTTGCTGCGCTAATGGTAACTTACCCGTCAACACACGGAGTTTATGAATCTGAGATCAAAGAAATAACTAAAATTATTCACGAATTTGGAGGTCAAGTTTACATGGATGGCGCAAACATGAATGCACAGGTTGGACTTACTAGTCCTGGTAAAATTGGTGCTGACGTTTGTCATCTAAATCTGCACAAAACTTTTGCTATTCCACACGGTGGTGGAGGACCTGGTGTTGGACCTATATGCGTAGCAGAACAACTTGTGCCATTTTTACCTGGAAACCCAATAATAAAAACAGGTGGTAATCAAGCGATAACATCAATATCTGGAGCCCCATTTGGATCTGCTCTAGCGTGTTTAATTTCTTATGGTTACATTAAAATGCTAGGTACTATTGGATTAACTGACTCAACAAAAATTGCAATTCTTAACGCAAATTACATTAAAGAGAGATTAGATGGTTATTACAAAACACTATACACTGGTGAAAAAGGACGAGCAGCCCATGAAATGATTATAGACTGTAGAGAGTTTAAATTAAAAGGAATTGAAGTTACAGACATAGCAAAAAGACTTATGGATTACGGCTTTCATGCACCTACTGTTTCTTTCCCTGTAGCTGGGACTATGATGATTGAACCAACAGAGAGTGAAAGTAAGTATGAAATAGACAGATTCTGTGATGCTATGATTTCTATCCGTGAAGAAATTGATTCGTCAAAAAAGTCTGATATGAATAATCCTCTTAAAAATGCTCCTCACACCTTAGAAATGATAACAACTGATAATTGGAAATTACCATATAGTAGAGCTACTGCTGCATTTCCATTAAAGTATATACGAGATGATAAATTTTGGCCCTCAGTTCGTCGCGTAGATGATGCCTATGGAGACAGAAATCTAATTTGCACTTGTGCCCCAATTGAAACATTTATAGAAGCATAAACTACAATTCATGAATATACATATAACTGGGACAGGAAGTTATATTCCAGAAATAATTAAAAAAAACAGTGATTTTAGTAATCATTCCTTTTTTAGTATTGAAGGAGATTCCATTGAGACTCCTACAGATGTCATAGTTGATAAATTTAAAGCAATAACTGGAATATCTGAGCGACGTTACGCTAATAATAGCCTATCAACCTCAGATCTTGGCGCAAAAGCCGCAGAAAAAGCAATTAAAAATGCTAAAATTGATCCAGAAACAATTGATTATATTATCTGTGCGCATAATTTTGGTGATGTGAAAAGTGATGCGATTCAAAGCGATATTCTTCCCTGTTTAGCTGCTCGTATTAAACATATTTTAAAAATCAAAAACCCTAAATGTGTTGCGTACGATATTCTTTTTGGATGTCCAGGATGGGTTGAAGGTGTTATACAAGCTCATGCATTTATCAAAGCAGGAATGGCAAAAAAATGTTTAGTCATAGGAGCAGAAACCCTATCAAGAGTAGTTGATAAATATGATAGAGACTCTATGATTTATGCTGATGGTGCAGGCGCTTCGATTGTTGAAATTTCTGATAATAAAGGTGGTATTATTTGTCATGAAAGTGCTTCTTATACTCATGATGAAGTTTATCACTTATTTTTTGGTAATTCAAACAATAAAGAGCAAGACAAAAATGTTAGGTTTATTAAAATGTATGGAAGAAAAATTTATGAATTTGCTCTAAATAATGTACCGAATGCTCTTAAAAACTGCTTGGATAAAAGTGGTTATAAAATTAATGATGTGAAAAAGATTTTGATTCATCAAGCAAATGAAAAAATGGATGAAGCAATTGTGAAAAGGTTTTATAGACTATACAAAACACCTGTTCCTGAAAAAATAATGCCAATGACAATCCATAAATTGGGTAATAGTTCTGTTGCAACTGTACCTACTTTATTTGATTTAATACGTAAAGATAAACTAAAAGATCACAAGTTGTCAAAAGGAGATATTATTATATTTGCTAGTGTCGGAGCAGGAATGCACATTAATGCAATAGTTTATAAATATTAAATGTACGAAGAAAACTATCCCAGAAAAAGATATAAATTAACATTAGATTTTATTAATAAAAATATTTCAAAAGATGATGTAATTTTAGATTTAGGAGTTGATAATCCGCTCTCAAAATTATTAAAACTCAATGGTTATAATATCTCTAATACAAATGGAGAAGATCTTGACACTGATTTTACATCAGTAGAGAAAAATAATGCAGATGTAATATGTGCATTCCAAATTTTAGAACATTTAGTGTCCCCATACAATATTTTAACTAAAATAAAAGCAAAAAAATTGATTGCAAGCATACCTCTTAGACTTTGGTTTGCAAAAGCATATCGAAATAATAAAGATCCCAGAGACTGTCATTATCATGAATTTGAGGATTGGCAATTTGACTGGCTATTAGAAAAAGCAGGATGGGAAATAAAGGCGCGGAAAAAATGGACAAATCCCACAAATAAAATTGGATTTAGACCAATTTTAAGATGGTTTACGCCAAGATATTATATAGTCTACGCGGAAAAAAAATGAACTTCTACATTGTCATACCTATTCATAACGAAGCTAAATTTATTAGAGCTACTATTTTATCTCTAACGTCTCAAACCCTAAAACCTAAAAAAATATTAGTAGTCAATGACAACTCTTCAGATGATTCACATAAAATTGTGAAAAAACTTGAAAGTAAATTTCCAATTATAAAGTTAGTAGATCATAATTCAATAGATAAGCACATTCCAGGCAAAAAAGTAATTAAAGCATTTAACTATGGATTAAAAAAATTAGATAAAAGTTATGATATAATTTGCAAATTTGATGGTGATTTAATTTTTCCGAAAAATTACCTTTTAAAACTTTCATCACATTTTGAATCAGATTCAAAATTAGGTATGGCTTCAGGATTATGTTATATTGAAAAAAAAGGACAGTGGATTTATGAAAATATTTCTTCAAAAAACCACATCAGAGGACCTTTAAAAGCTTACAGAAAAGATTGTTTTGAAGCTATTGGTGGTCTAAAAGAATCTATAGGATGGGATACCATTGACGAATTATTAGCTTTATACAATGGTTGGGGATTTAAAACTGATGAAACCTTAATTGTCAAACATTTAAAACCAACAACTATAAATTATAACATCAAAGCTAGAAATCTTCAGGGCAAGGCTTTATATATTATTCGAAGTGGTATAATATTATCAATATTATCAGCACTTAAAATGTCGTTTAACAAAAAACAAATAAAAATCTTTATTTACTGCATGATTGGCTATTATAAAGCATGGAAAACTAATACTAATTTTATTGTAACTGAAAGTGAAGGATTATTTATAAGAAAATACAGGTGGAAGATGATTCGTGAAAAAATTATTGGAATTTAAACTTTAACCATCCAGTTTAATTCATCTTGAATTTCACCCACTCTAACTTTATTTATGGTATCTAAAACCATCTGACCCACTGGATTATTATTTGAAATATGAATAGAATGATTTTTATAGCCTATTTCTTCAATCATTGCTACTCCAACTGCTGTACCAGTCCCAAAAGCCTCTTCTAAAAGACCATTTTCTGATGTTGTTAAAATCTCATCAATTGAAATATTTCTTTCAATTACATTATAACCTTTATGCCTAAGTAACTCTATTGTACTCATACGAGTTATTCCAGCTAAGATTGCACCATCCAAAGGTGGTGTAACAATTGTTTCATTAATTTTAAAAAAAATATTCATCGTTCCTACCTCTTGGATTGATCTAAAATTATTAGAATCAAGCCATAAAACTTGATCAAAACCCTTCGATTTAGCTTTTTCTGTAGGCAGAATAGCTGCAGCATAATTACCAGCAGCTTTGGCCTCACCAGTTCCTCCATGTGCAGCCCTTATATATTTTGTTTCAGCGTACAGGCGAATTCGTTTATTATAAATAGGTTTAGCAGGTGAAGCAATAATAATAAATTTGTATTCTGTTGCTGCTCTCATCCCTATAAATGCCTCATCAGCATACATAAAAGGTCTCAAATAAAGAGCACTACCTTTAGATTTTGGAATCCATTTTTGATCAATGGAAACTAATAATTTCAATGCTTCAACAAAAAGTTTTTCAGGAAACTCTGGCATACCTAATCTTTTCGCGCTAAAATTTAATCTTTTTGCATTCTCTGATGGACGAAATAATAGTGGAGAACCACATTTACCAATAGTTGCTTTCATGCCCTCAAAAATAGCTTGCCCATAATGAAAAGCCATTGCAGCAGGATGAGTAGACAAAGTGCCTAAAGGCATAATTTTTGATTTTTGCCATTTACCATTTCTGAAACTACAAATAAACATATGATCGGTAAAGGTTGTACCCAAAGGAATATTATCAAAATCAAGTTGATTTAATCTTGATTCATGAGTTTTATCAATCTGAATTTTGTTAGTCATATTTTGATAACTCAAATAAATTTTTTTAAATATGATTTAGCTTTTGGACTAAGAGACATTTTACCGCTTAATTGAGCTCGAGATTCAAGCAATTTATCCCAATCATCAGTGCCCTCCCATTGAATTCTTTTGAAAGCAGCAAGAGAATCAATATTATACGATGACAGTTCTGAAGCTAAGGATTGTACTTCGCGGATTAACTCTTTATTAGACTCAAAAACATTAGCATATAATCCCTTATCCATTGCCCATTTAGCCGAAAAAAAAGTTTGAGCTTTTAAAGCTAATTGGGACATTGCCGAAACTCCGATCTTACGCTTAATAGCTGGTTCAATTACAAATGGTCCAATACCAACACTCAATTCACTTAATTTTATATCTGCAAACTCAGTTGCAAAACAAATATCCACTGCTGAGGCTAAACCAACTCCACCACCAACTGCTTTACCTTGAATACTACCAATTATAATTTTTGGACACTTTCTGAGTGCATTAATAACGTTTGCAAACCCCATAAAAAATGATTTACCTTCAGCTTCGTCAGAAATCTCTACCATGTGATTAAAACTTGCACCAGCACAAAATGCCCTATCACCACCACTTTTCAAAACAATAATGTGTATTTTATTATCTACAGCCGCAGAATTAATTAATGATGTCAAGTCATTTAGAAGACTCGGAGTTAATGCATTATGTGGGTGGTTGAAGAACTCAATATAACCAACTTTTTCTAAAATTTTTAATGTCACATAAGGCTTCATATAATTACAATTTTTATTAGAATTAATTCATGTTTAAAACTAATAAGATTCAATGATAATTTTAACTTTTTTTAGTGCCTCAAAAATTCCGTCTGGATTTTTTCCCCCAGCTGTGGCAAAAAAATCTTGTCCTCCACCTCCACCTTGAATGTACTTACCTAATTCACGAACAATATTACTAGCATTTAATCCTCTATTTTTTATTAGAGGTTTAGATATATAACATGATATTAAGGCCTTATTTTTAAAATTAGAACCAAAAACTAAAACTAAATCATCATAGTCTTGACCAATTTCAAAGGAAATAGATTTTAGTAAATTAGCATCTAAGTCTACTTTTTTTGATAAAAAATTTAAACCATTAATTTTTTTTATTTCTTGTATTGATTCTAATCGCAAAACATTTGCTTTTTCATTTAGCAAAAGTTCAATCTCTTTTTTTAAATTAATATTTTCTTCTTTTAACTCAGTAACAGATTTAACAGGATTTGAAGTGTTATTAAGTAAAGATTTAATATGATTGAACTGATTATTATTTTCTGCATAATAGTCCTTTACAGCATCTGAAGTGATTGCCTCTATCCTTCTTATCCCTGCAGCTATTGCACTTTCTGATTTTATTTTAAAATTCCAAATATTAGATGTGTTTTTAACATGAGTTCCACCGCATAATTCAATTGAATTACCAAATTTTATAGTTCTTACAACATCTCCATATTTTTCACCAAAAAGAGCTAAAGCTCCTTGTGATAAAGCGTCATTAATAGGAATTGATCGGTTTTCTTCTAATTTTAATCTAGCTTCAATTTTTGAGTTTACAAAATTCTCAACTTGAGTAATTTCGTCTTCAGACATTTTCGAAAAATGTGAAAAATCAAATCTTAAATATTTTGAATGAACAGCACTACCTTTTTGCTCAACATGTTTGCCTAAAATTTCTCTTAGAGCCTGATGTAGTAAATGAGTTGCAGTATGATTGCATTCAACTCTAAATCTTTGTTTTTCGTCTACAACTGCGTTGAATGTGTCTAATAAATTATTAGGTAGTTCACTTACAATATGAATCGCAACATTATTTTCTTTCTTTGTGTCAATAATATAGGTGACATCTCCGTTAGGAGATTCTAAATACCCTTTGTCTCCAACTTGCCCGCCACCTTCAGCATAAAATGGTGTCAAATTGAATACAAGTTGGTACTGAGTTCCAGATTTAGCAGAAATTTCTTTTCTGTAACGCACTAATTTTACATTAGTTTTCAAAATATCATATCCAATGAATTCCTGTTCATCATCATCTCTGAGTATCGTCCAGTCGTCAGTTGAAATCTCACTTGCAGCACGTGATCTCTTCTTTTGCTTTTCAAGTTGAATTTGAAAACCTTCATAATCAAGTCGCATATTATTTTCATTGAGAATTAGATTAGTTAAGTCTACTGGAAAACCATAGGTATCATAAAGCTCAAATGCTTTTTCTCCAGAAATAATATCACTTGAGTTAGTGTTCATTATTCTATCAAGTAGTAATAATCCTTGGTCAAGCGTTTTTAAAAAAGATGCTTCTTCTTCTTTAATTACATTTTGAATGAGTTGTTTTTGAACTTTAAGTTCAGGAAAAGTACTATGCATCTGTTTAACTAAAACATTAACCAAACGAAACATAAACGGTTCCTTTTGATTCAGAAAAGTAAACCCATAACGAACTGCTCTTCTTAAGATTCTTCTTATAACGTATCCAGCTCCTGAATTACTTGGTAATTGCCCATCTGCAATTGAAAACGAAACAGCTCTAATATGATCAGAAACTACTCTTATAGCAATATCATGATTGGAGTCTAATCCATATTCTATAGAAGTAATATTATAAATTTCTCTAATTATTGGAGAAAATATATCGGTATCATAATTTGATTTAACTCCCTGAAGCACCATGCATAGTCGCTCAAAACCCATCCCAGTATCAATATGCCTTTTAGATAAGTTCTCAAGGCTTCCATCAGCCTTCCTGTTGTATTCCATGAACACAAGGTTCCAAATTTCAATAACATGAGGGTGATCTTTGTTCACAAGTTGATTACCAGGAATTTTCTGTTTTTCTTCAATAGATCTAATATCAACATGTATTTCACTAGACGGACCACAAGGTCCTTGGTCTCCCATTTCCCAAAAATTATCAGCTTTATTGCCTTTGATTATTCGATCTTCAGGAACAATTTCTTTCCAAATTAAAAAAGCTTCCTCATCGATTGGAGTTCCATCTTTAGTATCCCCTTCAAAAATTGTTACATATAAGCTATTTTTATCAATATTATAAATTTCTGTTAGTAAAGTCCACGCCCATTGAATGGCCTCTTTTTTAAAGTAATCTCCAAAACTCCAATTTCCTAACATCTCAAATAAAGTGTGGTGATAAGTGTCATAACCTACCTCATCAAGATCATTGTGTTTACCAGAAACTCTTAAACATTTTTGGGTGTCAGCGATTCTATTACTAGGGGGGGTTGAGTTACCAATGAAATAATCTTTAAAAGGAGCCATTCCAGAATTAATAAACATTAAACTCGGGTCCTCCTTTGAAACCATTGGAGAAGATGAAACAATTTTGTGTCCTTTATCTTCAAAAAACTTTAAAAATTTAGACCTTACCTCTTGAGATTTCATTTAAAATGTTAAGCTTTATCAAATTATTTGATTTACTGTAAAAACAAATTATATTTGTACTACAGGTATATTTATTAAAATAATTAATATGTACACCACAAAAATAGAACTTTTTAAGTTATGTCTAGTGTAAAATATTATTTCGATCCTGAGACACTTTCATACCGTCAAGTAACAGCTAATAAAACAACCAAGTTAAAGTATTTTGTTGGATTTATTTTATTGTCTGCATTATTTGGTTTTCTAATTGTATTTGCTGGAAGTTATTATTTTGAATCTCCAAATGAAAAAGCATTGAAAAGAGAGCTTCAAAATATGGAGCTTCAATACACAATTTTAAATCAAAAAATGATTGAAATTGAAGAAGTCATGGATAATATTGAAGATAGAGATAATACTATCTATAGACTATATTTTGAAGCCAATCCTATACCTGAAGCACAACGAAATCAAGGATTTGGTGGAATTAATCGTTATAGCAAATTTGAGGGTTATAAAAATTCTGATTTAATTGCATCCTCAAATAAAAGACTTGATATATTACAAAAAAGAATTGTAATACAATCCAAATCACTAGATGAAATAATTAAATTAGCAAAAGACAAAGAAAATTTTCTATCTAGAATACCAGCTATTCAACCAATTAAAAATGAAGATTTGACACGAATGGCATCAGGGTTTGGATATAGAACTGACCCTTTTACAAAAACAAGAAAATTTCATGCTGGAATGGATTTTACCGCGCCAAGAGGAACACCAATATATGCATCTGGAGACGGTATTGTGAAACGTGCTGACTCACGTTCTTCAGGATATGGAAAGCACATAAGAATTAATCATGGATATGGCTATACAAGTTTGTATGCCCATCTATACAAATATAATGTCAAAAGAAATCAGCGCGTTAAGCGAGGAGATATAATTGGCTTTGTTGGAAGCTCTGGCAGATCCCAAGCCCCACACTTACACTACGAAATTTATAAAGACGGGAAAAAAATAAATCCTGTAAATTTCTATTATGGCAACCTTACAAATGAGGAATTTAATAACCTTTTAAACAAGGCCTCAGTTGAAAATCAATCCCTTGACTAAAAAATGCATTTAGACTTACCAAAAAAATTATATTATAGTATAGGTGAAATTGCTAAAGCTTTCAATGTAAAAACTTCTTTAATTCGATTCTGGGATAGTGAATTTGATGTTCTAAAACCAAAAAAAAACTCAAAAGGAAACCGTAGATTTACACAAGATGATATCAAAACTCTTAAACTAATTTACTCTTTAGTTAAAGAACAAGGTTACACTTTAGATGGAGCAAAATCTTATATTAAGTCTAAAAAAGGAAAAACTTTAACAAACTTTGAAATCATATCAAAGTTAGAATCCATTAAACATAAGCTCATGAAAATAAAGTCTGAAATTTAAATTTTTCAGAAATTATTTTTTACGCATAAAGATGGTTACAGGAACTCCACAAAAATCATACATTGAACGCAATTTATTTTCCAAGAAGCGTTTGTAAGGGTCTTTAACATATTGTGGTAGATTACAAAAAAAAGCAAATTGCGGTTGTGGAGTTGGCAACTGCATAATATATTTAATCTTTACATATTTCCCTTTAAGAGCAGGTGGAGGAGTTTTTTGAATGACTGGCAGTAAATCTTCATTTAACTGACTGGTTTTTATTCTTTTTGATCTGTTCTTATATACATTAACAGCTGTTTCGATAGCTTTAAAAATTCTTTGTTTTGTATGTGCTGAAATAAAAACAATTGGTACATCGACAAAAGGCTCAATTTGCTTCTTAATATAATTTTCAAAATCTTTTGTTGTACTTGTATCTTTCTTTACTAAGTCCCACTTATTTACCAATATTACAATTCCTTTATTGTTTCGTTGTGCTAACCAAAATATATTTTGAACTTGACCATCAAATCCTCTTTCAGCGTCTATAACTAAAAGACAAACATCTGAATTTTCAATTGCTCTTACACTTCGCATTACTGAATAAAACTCCAGATCTTCTTTAACTTTTGATTTACGCCGAATACCTGCAGTATCAACTAAATTAAACTCAAATCCATACCTGTTGTACTTAGTGTCAATTGCATCTCTTGTTGTCCCAGCAATATCTGTAACAATATATCTTTCTTCACCTATTAAAGCATTTATAAATGAAGATTTACCAGCGTTTGGTCGGCCCACTACTGCAAAACGAGGAAGTTTTGTATTTATATCATCATTTTCATCTGGTAAACAGTCAATTAATGCATCTAGCAAATCACCAGTACCACTACCATTAATACTTGCAACAGTGAAATAATCACCTAAACCTAAACTGTAAAATTCAACAGCATCTTGAGCACGTTTCGCATTATCAACTTTATTTACTACTAAAAAAACTGGTTTTTTAATCTTTCTTAACAACTTAGCTACATCTTCATCCATTCCAGTAACACCAGTTTCAACATCAACCATAAAAATAATTGCATCAGATTCATCGATAGCTAGTTCAACTTGTTTATCAATTTCTGATTCAAAAATATCATCACTACCAATTACGTAGCCCCCAGTATCAATTAATGAAAATTCTCGTCCATTCCAATCACTTTTACCATAATGTCTGTCTCTAGTTACACCACTGACAGCATCTACAATTGCTTCGCGACGCTGAATAAGTCGATTAAAAAATGTTGATTTACCAACATTTGGGCGTCCAACTATGGCAACAATGTTTCCCATTAATTTTTATTATTATACTGCAAAAGTAGGTAAAATTATACTTAAAAATTAAGATGGATCATATCCAAATCGTTTAAGTTGACGAGGATTTGAACGCCAGTTCTTGTTAACCTTCACATATAATTCTAAATGTATTTTTTTTTCGAAGAATTGTTCTAAATCTTTTCGAGATTCAACACCAACACGCTTAAGTGCTTTTCCTTTGTGTCCAATTAAAATTCCTTTTTGTGTTTCTCGCTCAACCATTATAACTGAACGAATTCTAATAATTTTTTCTTCTTCAAAAAATTCTTCTGTTTCAACTTCAACAGCATACGGAATTTCCTTTTTATAATACATCAAAATTTTTTCTCGAATTTTTTCATTTACAAAAAAACGCTCTGGCTTATCCGTCAACTGATCTTTGGGATAAAATGGAGGAGACTGCGGTAATAATTCAATTAATCTATTAAAAACATTCTTTATATTGAAACCTGTTAGAGCAGATATTGGGTAAAATTCTGCATTTGGTACTTTTGATTGCCATAGCTCAGCTTGTTTCTCTAAATTTTTTTGGTCTGAAGTGTCAATTTTATTTAGAAGTAAAATAACGGGGGTTTTTGTGGATGTAATTTTTTTAAAAAAAATATCATCTTTTAGAGAATTCTCTCCTATTTCAACCATGTAAATTATTATATCTGCATCTTCAAATGCGGATTTTACAAAATGCATCATTGAGGACTGAAGCTCATATACAGGTTTTATTACACCTGGTGTATCAGATAAAACTAATTGAAAATCATCGCCATTAACAATTCCTAATAT